>DATCMP010000248.1:0-10272 GCA_036563365.1 Thermomicrobiales bacterium | reverse complement strand
ACCTTCTGTCTGGAGACCTTCACGCGGATCGGCCGGGAACTCGGGATCATCCACTGAGTGATCTGGCGTGGGCCGTGCGTGGAATGGGCAGCGCGTTGCGCGGAAGGAGACGGCGAATATGGCGGAGCAATTGATCGGGAAGGTCGCGCTGGTGACCGGTGCGGGCTCCGGGATGGGCGCGGCGGCGGCGCTGGCATTAGCCGCCGCCGGGGCGCGGATCGCGGCGACCGACGTCGATGAGGCGGCGGTCATCAAGACCGTGCGCGCGATCGAGAAGGCGGGCGGTGAGGCGCTGGCGATCGTCGGTAATGTGGCCTCCGCTACGGATGTGCACAAAATGGTTGCGGCGGCGGTGACGCGGTTCGGCACGGTCGACATCCTGGCGTGTATCGCCGGTGTGCTTCGCACCTCGGCAATCGAACAGATCGCCGAAGTCGAGTGGGATCTGGTCCTCGATGTCAACCTGAAGGGGGTCTTTCTCTGCGCGCAGGCCGTCGTGCCGCTGATGAAAGAGCGCCGCGCGGGGAAGATCGTCATCATGGCCTCACTCGCCGGGCGCGCGACCAGCACCCTCGGGGGGGCACATTACACCGCCTCGAAGGCCGGTGTGCTGGGGCTCAGTCGCCACCTAGCGCGAGAGTTGGCCCCATTCGGGATCAACGTCAACGCCATCAACCCCGGCATCATCGACACCCCGATGGTCCAGGCGAATACCCCGCCCGAACGGATGACGCAGGTGCTGGCGAGTATCCCATTCGGGCGACTCGGGACCCCGGAAGAGGTGGCCGCGCTGATCGTCTTCCTCGCCTCGGATGCCTCGGCCTATATCACCGGCGCGGCGGTCGATATCCACGGCGGCGAATTGATCATCTAGATTTTGGCTTCGGCCTGCCGCCCTCGTTTTCGCTCATCGGCGTGGCACCGGGCAAGTCCCGTTGGTAGCGCGCGGGCGCTGGGACCATGCCTGCCTGAACTCGCTCCCCTCGCCGGGGCCGCGCTGTCCCCTGCCGCCGCCGCACCCGCGATCCCGACGGCTGCCGGGTCCGCCGGTCGCGGCTCGCCCCCGGTCGGCTCCGGCGGTCCTCGGCGCGCACGCCCTTGCCGCGGGGCTCCCCCCGCCCGCACGCCGCCGCGAAAAAGCGCGCCCGCGACGGCCGATCGCCCCGCGGGCTGCCAGGGGCAGCGGCATACCCTCGCCACGCCCGCCGCCCCAACGACCCTCGCCGCCGCGGTCTGCGCTGCCGCAAACCGGAGCATTGACGGATGGCACAAATGTTCTAGAATACGGGAGGGCAGGGTTATCGCGAGCGAGACACGTTGTGCCCCGCTGACAACGTTACCCGCTGGGGAGGGGATTATGAGCCAGCATGCGGTGAAGCGCCTGTATCTGATGCAGGTCGGGTCCGTGCCGGAATACCAGATTCCGATCGTCTGCTATCTAGTGCAAACGAGTGACGGCAAGAATATCCTGATCGACAGCGGCCTGCCGGAGGTAATCCCTGAAGGAGATGCGGGATTCGAGAATGGGCGGGACGTGATCGAGCAGTTAGCGAGTATCGGCTTAAAGCCGGACGATATCGATACCGTCATCTCGACGCATTACGATGGCGACCATGCCGGACGACATGCGGCGTTCACGAAGGCGCAGTATGTGGTCCAGCGTGGGCATCATCTGGATGCGGCGAGCAACCCGCGGTATGCCAACGTTCGACCTCAATGGGATCAGCCGATCGGGCGCATTCGGTTGGTGGACGGGGATACCGAACTGCTGCCGGGACTGGCGCTGATCGAGACGAGCGGGCATGTGCCAGGCCATCAATCGGTGCTGGTGCGGCTGCCCGAAACGGGTGCGGTGCTCCTGACGATCGACGCCGTACCCTTCGCCGCGGGCTTCACCGGCGACAAGCCGGACGACGGGAGCGACCCGGACGCCGCGGCGATCCGCGCCAGTACGCGCAAACTGCTCGATCTGGTGGAACGGGAGCGGGTCGGGCTGGTGATTTTTGGTCATGAGCACGAACAGTGGGCGGGGCTGAAAAAGCTGCCCGAGTATTACGCGTGAGGATGCGCGCACCGCGCTCCCCCGACCCCCTGCCTCCGCGTGTACCCCGCGTGGGGCCAGGGGGTCGGGGGAGCGCGTCCCGATGACTTCGGGATGCATACGACACGAAGCCGCCAGCTACTCCGCGCTGTGTTCAGCCGACGCGCGACGTCGAGCACGCTCAGGGGACGCCAGCGCGGGCCTGCATCCGTCCACGAGGGCACCGTGATTAGGCATCGGCGAGCCACTAGGTCGTGGCGGCAGTTGTGCAGGATCGCTGTCGCGGCGAGGTGGACGCCGGCGAGGAAGCTGCGGCGGGTCTTGTCGTCGCGGGTGGCGATCCCCCGGCACTGCCTGCGCTTGCCGAAGAAGCGCTCGACGAGGTGGCGGGCCCGGTCGCGGTCGCGGTCAGAGTCGCGCGGGTCCTCGCGGTTCCGCTTTGGCGGGATGCCGGCACGCGCGCCGCGGCGGCGATGGCCGCCAACAGCGCGTCGGCCCCCTCCAGGTCGTGCGCCTGCCCGCCGGTCAGGTGGCGGGCGACCGGGTTGCCGAGGGCATTCACCGCCGCGCGGATCTCCGTGCTCAGCCCGCCCCGGCCCCGGCCGAGCGCCGCGTACTCGTGATCCGCGTCGGCGCCCAGCGTCGCGGACACCCGCCGCCACACGCCGCTCGCGGCCCAGCGGCGGAATCGCTGGCCGATCGACGTAGCGCCCCCGAAGCGCTCGGGCGGGTCCGCCCACGGGAGCCCCGCGCGATAGCGGTACCGCACCGCGTCCATGAACCGCCGATTGTCAGCCGCCGTCCCGCCGCCGGCCCCGACCGCCCCGGCAGCAGGTGGCCGAGCGCGCCCACCGATCGTCCCGCAGCGCAGACCGTCGCGTCGCCATCCCGCCCCCGTCGCATGCCTCCCCGCTCGCCACGCCGGGAGCCTACCACAACTGACGCCACGCCCAGTAGTGAAATGGCCAATCTCCGTCATGACTTGGATACTGTCGACCGTCGAATCAATCGATGGATTCAAGGCAACGTTAGCGGATGTTAGTCCCACTCCGTATGCGGCCCTTGCGAGGTTGGCGATAGTGTCCAAGCGCCAAGGCAGTTGCAACAGCCCTGCAGTCGACAATATTGCCGATGCCCACTCCACATCCCTCGCAGTGGGCGTCCCGTCGACCGAAGAACCCCAACCAAAACGCAGCAGTGCTGCTTCTCAACGACTCACCTTCGGTAGGCAATGTCAATCTCGTCGGAACAATTTCGAGACTTTGTATCATCACCGCGGTCTCGGCAAGTCGACCTACGGGCACAACAAATTCTCCTCCTCTTCGCAGCGATGGATCTCGATATAGTCCTGAGCGAGCACCTACCCTCTCATGTGGTGAAGACGACTCCCCAACAAGCGGCCTTGTCACCAGGGCCGAGTTGGGCTTACGCATTTGTTCAGCGCTTCCTGGCAATAGGAACCATCTCTAGTGATGGATATCGCTTTACGGTAGTTTCGCGCCGGACTGCCTACTTCACGGCTATTTCACGGACGCCGCAAATCGTCACTGCTCGCGCCTATGCGTGAAAGAGCATCGAGCGTCGTGTCGCGGTCTACCTCCGGAACAAGAGGTCACAGGTTCGACCCCTGTCAGGCGTACCAAGTTTATTCGCTACAGCAACAGATTCCCGCAGCATGAATGCTCATGCTGCGGGATTCGCGTTTTGGCTACGACGATAGTGGCACTGCCTCGCTTGGTCTTCACCGGTACCGGCTCATGACGCCATCTTCCACCCTGGCGGCGCTACGTTTCGCGCCACTTGCGTATACTGCGGTACTGCGATAGCGCGAGGGGCGCGGTAGACGGGAGGGGGACGGTGGTGCAAGGGTGGGATGAGGGTACGATCGCCATCCGTGAGGGCGAAGATTTCGATCGCGCGCGGTTGCTCGGCTATCTCCGTGGGGAACTTGCCGGGGTGCCGGATATGGTGTTAGCGGTCCGCCAGTATCCTTCAGGGGCCTCGAACCTGACCTACTTGCTCCGCAGCGGCGATTGGGAGGCGGTGTTGCGTCGCCCGCCGCTCGGCCCGCTGCCGCCGAAGGCGCACGATATGATCCGCGAGGCGCGGCTCCTTCAACGGTTGCACGCGGTCTATCCGCTCGCCCCGAACCCCTATCTCCTCTGTGCCGACCCGGCAATCCTCGGTGCGCCGTTCTATGTGATGGAACGCCGCTATGGGACCGTCCTCGACGATCGCTTCCCGCCTGCGGTCGAGCCGACGCCCGCGCGCTGCCGGGCGATCTCGGAGGCGGTCGTCGCGGCGCTGGTGCAACTCCACGCGATCGATTGGCGAGCGGCGGGGCTGGGTGATCTCGGCTACCCGGAAGGTTTTCTGGTGCGGCAGGTGCAGGGCTGGATCGGGCGGTACGCGGCAGCGGCAACCGACGATTCGCCGGAGATCGCGGATCTCGCGGCCTGGCTACAGGCGCACCTCCCGACGAGCCCCGCGCCGACGATCGTCCACAACGACTTCAAGCTCAACAATCTGCTGCTGGCCGATGGCGAGTTGGCCCCGGTCGTCGCCGTTCTCGATTGGGAGATGACGACGATCGGCGATCCGCTCTTCGATCTCGGGGTCAGCCTGAGCTACTGGGTGGAGGCAACCGATCCGCCGGAGCTGCGGGCGATCCTGCCGACCGTGACCGATCGGGTCGGTTTTTTCAGTCGTCGCGAGTTCATGGCGCGGTACGCCGACCTCAGCGGTCGCGACCTCGGCGCGATCGACTATTACCTCACCTTCGCCTACTTCAAGCTGGCGGTGATCCTGCAACAGATTTACGCCCGCTGGCGTCACGGGCAGACCCGCGACGAGCGCTTCCGCACCTTCGGCGACCATGTGCGCGTGCTGATCGCCCACGCGCAGGCCCGGACGAGTGGGTGACGGAGTGGTCGCAGTGGACGAGTGGGCGAGTGGGCGAGGAGAGGGACGGAACAGGAGGCGCGGAGACACGGAGGGGTGCGGGGAGAATGACGAATGACGAGTGACGAATGGAGACGGCCCTCCTGCCTTCCAGAATTGGGGGGGCAGGAGGGATGCACCGACGTCGTACTTTGTACTTCGTCGCTCGTACTTCGTACTTTCCCGCTCCCCTCCGTGTCTCCGCGCCTCCTGTTCCGTCTTCGTTGCTGGCCCACTCGCCCACTCGTCCACTCACATGATCGGATGGCCGCGTTGCTCGAAGATGCGGAAGGCACCGGTGCCCATCGCGACGAGATTGCCGTCGGCGTCATGGACCTTGGCCTCGGCTGTGGCGGTGCGGCGGGTACGGTGGACGGCCTCGGCGGTGCAGCTGATTCGTCCGCCGCTGACCGGACCGAGGAAGTGGACATTCATCTGCGTCGTGGCGATGCGGACCTGCGCGAGGGCGGCGACGGCGAAGCCCATCGCGTTGTCGATCAGCGTGGCGTAGACACCGCCGTGCAGCGTGCCATTCCCGTTGAGGTGAAACGGCTCGATGTCGATATAGAGCGTAGCATGGCCCGGTCGTATCTCGGCGATCCTGGTGTTGGTGTGCTGCTCGAACGTGCCCCCGTTGGCGATCCGCTCGTTCGCGCGTGTCAGCTCTGCCGCTGCATTGGCGTCATCGCCGCCGGTCATGGCTTACTCCATTCGCGATGAGGGATGGCGCGGCGATCCGCACGCCATGCCGCGCTCCCTGTGTCCGCGTTACCACTGTTCCCAGTGGACGATCGTGTCGAGCGGGGCGCGCGGGCCGGGCTTGAAAGCGGTCCCCAGGGTGTACGCGACCGGGATGAGCGCCGTCTGCATCACCTCGGCGTAGGGGATCCCCAGCACCTCGGCTGCTTCTTCTTCGTAGCGGAGGTGTAGGGTAGTCCAGACGGTCCCGAGCCCGCGCGACCGCGCGGCCAGCATGAAACTCCAGGCGGCGGGGAGGATCGAGCCCCAGACCCCGGCCTGGGCGACGATCGGCGCACTATCGGTGCGCCCCCGGATAACCGGCACGACCAGAACCGGCACCTCGTGCATATGCTCGGCCAGATAGCTCGCCGAGTCCGCCACCCGAGCTTGTGTGGCCTGATCGGCTTGCTCCGGCGCGGTGCTGCGCGAGCGGCTGTACGGCCCCCACGATTTGCGGTAGAGCTCGGCCAGCGCGAGGCGCTTCGCCGGGTCGGTCACGACGATGAAGCCCCAGCCCTGGCGATTCGAGCCGGTGGGCGCTTGTTGCGCCAGTTGCAGACATTCTTCCAGGATTTCGCGCTCGACCGGGCGCGCCAGGTCCAGGCGCTTCCGCACGGCGCGCGTCGTCGCCAGCAGCTCGTCGTTGGTGAGCGATAGGATGGTCATGGCGTTCCTCCTCGTTGCTCCCTGGCCGGTGGGCGCTGCCATCGGTCGCCGATCCCGCACGCAGTATAACCACTGCGCTGCATGACGCATTCCCGCCTCGGTGTGCGGAGGGGGGACAAGGAGTGTAAGGGGTGGATCGAGGCTGCGTGCGGCGCTGCCGCTCGCGTAGGCGCGGCGGGGAGGTTGGAGGTTGGTGGTTGGGGCGGGTCGGCGCCGCGCCCCATGTCGGTGGCCGTATCTTGAGCGTGTATAAGGTTTCGCGGGGCCGGGCGGGCGGCGCGGTCGGATTCGTGTTCCGGTCGGCATGCAGCATCACAACCAGCGATTGGCCCCTAATAGGTGCCGGGTTTCTTGCCGAGATTCTGCTCCATGTGGATGCGGAGCAGATCGGCCTCGATCGTGACTGACTCTGGCAGTTTGTCGAGCGCGGCCAGGACTTCGAGCATGTCGTCCTCGGTATACGCCTGGCGATACCAGCCTGTGCCCATGATCCCATCGTGATTGAAGATGAAATCGAGCGCCTGCAATTCCTCGGTGATCTCGCCGAAATCTTTCACCGCCATGTGCAGCGATTTCCGGTCGCCGACGACGTAGAAGAAGCGGGGGCGTCCGGGCGCGATGTCTGTCGTCAGGGTCATCTGTACGTCTCCTCCATCTCGGCAGTCGTTGCCGATCCCTGCTGTTCAGGTGAGCGTACCCGTATCGCCCGATTCGACGCAAGGGCCATGCGAGTAATGACGCTCCACCACTCCCCACATTTTTCTGTGCCCTTGTGCACACCGGCTTGACATCGGGGCGAACCACTGTATTATGGATACATGTAATCGAATTACATTTCGTCGCGTTCGGTTTGGGGGTACGATGGCTGATAAGCTCGACCAGTTCACCACACGCGCCAAATACGTCCTGATGCACGCCGAAGAGGAGGCGCGCTCGTTCGGCCATCCCTACATCGGCACCGAACATTTGCTCCTGGGCGTTGTGCGAGAAGGGGAAGGGATTGGTGCGCGAGCGCTACTCGCCCTGGAGATCGATGAGCCACGTTTGCGGGATGCGGTCACGTATGTCGTTGATCGGGGTGAGAAACCGGTGAGCGGTAAGCTCGAACTGGTGCCGCGCGCCAAGCACGCACTCGAACTTGCCGTCGAAGAGGCGCGGCGGATGCGGCACCACCATATCGGCACTGAACACATCCTGCTCGGTCTGTTGTTGGAAGAGGAAGGGGTCGCCGCCGGGATCCTCGCGGGGCTCGGCGTCGACTACGCGACCGCGCGCCAGCAGATAACGGCATTGCTAGGTACCACAGGGCAGCAGGGTGTGCGGGCGGTGGTAGAGCGAGCCGTGCGCGGTCGTCGGGAGCGTGGCCGCGGCAACGAGACGCCCGAGACGCGAAACAACGTCATCACCGTGCGCGTCAGCGATCGCGATCTCGCCGCGATCGATGCACTGGTCGAGTCGGGGATCCGCACCACGCGCAGCGACGCCGCTTCATGGCTGATCGGCGTCGGCGTCACCGCCAACCGCCAACTTCTCGAACGGATCTATGCCACGATCGAGCAGATTCGCCAACTCCGTGCCGACGCACAGTCGCTCGCGCAGGAGGTCGGCACTGACGCCGATGAGACGCGCGGCTGACGATCGCATAGCGGTTCGATCGCGTCATTTCATGGTGTGTCGCGCAAAGAAAGCAGAGGGTGGGCGCAGTTATAACCGCGCCCACCCTCGGTGGTTATGCTGATCGTGGCGGCAGGGCGATTAGTGCGCGCCGCAGCCGCAGCCACTCCCGCAACCGCCGCCCTGGGGAGCCTCATCGGCGGTGTGGATGACGAAGCCGCGACCCTGCGCGCCGTGATCGACGAAATCGATCACCGCACCGCCGAGCAACGAGGCGCTGCCCGGATCGATGATGACACGCACGCCCTCGCTCGAAAAGACGGTGTCGCCCGTGCCCGCGTCATCCAGGCCCATGCCGTAGCTGACGCCGCCGCTGCAACCGCAACCGCTCTGGACCCAGAGGCGCAGCCCGCTATCCGGCCCGGCGTTGCTCTCCATGATTCCGCGCAACTGCTCGCCAGCGTCCGGGGTGATCGTGATCGCGACCGCTGTGGTCATCATGGTCATCGGATTGCCCCCTTGGTGATGGTATCGGTACTCGTGTCTGTCGGTGCATCGCGCGCGCCTGTTGGCAAGGGCGACGACAATGTTCCCCTAATGATAGCTGTTGGTGCGGGCCTGTCAAGCGGGTGCGGTGGGCGAGTGGGTAGATGGGCCAGCGATGAGACCGGACGGATCAGGAGGCGCGGCGCAGCGCGGGGATCGATTACTGCACAGATGCACAGATGCACAGATGCAGAGACGCAGAGACGCGCCGAGGGGTACGGGTGCAATTGCCGCTTGGTGGGCGGTGGTCGCTGTAGGGGCGTGTGTATACGCTCTTATCGGACCGGTACTTTTCTGTGGTGCGGTAGAATCGGGTGTTGGCGGCGGTTAGCCGGGATAACGAGGAGGTTTCACGCGATGAGCAACAGCGAGACCCTGGCCCCCGGCAAGTGGGAGGCCGGGCTGACGCACGGGATGATCGCACAGGTGCGTAACGCTGGCGCGGCGCAGTGGGTTGGCACAGGCCAGATCGCCTATCTCCAGGATCACAATAAGCGGGCCGACATCTACCTCACCGACGCGGCGGGCGGCTTGCCGTTGCTTATCACCGCCGATCGCCAGCCGACACCGGCGTTCACCGGTGGCTTCGGCAGTGGCTTCGCCGTCTCGCCGGATGGTAAGACGCTCGTGTACACCTCGCCTGACGATGGCAAGCTCTACGCCGTGGCGGCGCGTGGTGGCAAGGCGCGGCGGCTCACCGAAGGCGAGGGGGGCCACGGCTCGCCGCAGTTCTCGCCAGACGGTCAGCGCGTCGCCTTCATCGCCGATCGGGGTGAGGCGACCGACATCGCCGTCGTCGGGATCGGCGGCGACGACTGGTCGCGGCGGGTCAGTCGCGGCAACGGGGTCACGATCGACCCGCAATGGTCGCCGGATGGCACGAAGATCGCCTACGTCGAGTTCGACCAGTCGAGCTATCCCTGGCACGACACGCGAATCCTGGTCGCGGACCTGACGAGCGGCACGATCGCGACGTTGGTCGATTGGCCGAATATCTCGACCCTCGCGCCGCGTTGGTCGCCCGACGGCGCGACGATCGCGTTCACCGCCGATCGTTCCGGCTGGGCGAACCTCTGGGCGATCGACATCGCTGGCGGCGAGGCGCGGCGCCTGGTGGATGATCGGTGGGAGCATGCCGAGCCGACCTGGGCGCCCGATGGTCGCTCGATCGTCTACACCCGCAACGTCGATGGCAGCGTCCACCTGATGCGTGTCGGTGTAGCGGGTGGGTCACCGGAGACGCTGGCCGACGGGCCGGGTGTTCACAGCACCCCGGCCTTCTCCCCCGATGGCACCCAGATCCTCTTCGGCCACAATAGCCCGGTCGCGCCGCCGAACGTCTTCGTCCTGTCGGCGGACGGCGGCGAGCGGCGAGCGATCACCCGCAACACGATCGGCGGGCTCGACGAGGCGGGGCTGGTCTTGCCGGAGGCGATCACCTACCCGAGCATCGACGGCCTGGAGATTCACGCCGTCCTGTACACGCCGATGCAACGGGCGGCGGGCAAACACCCGCTGCTGGTGCAAATCCACGGCGGGCCGACCGCGCAGACGATGTGGCGGTGGGATCCGATCGTCCAGTATTGGGTCGGTCGCGGCTGGGTCGTCTGCGCGACCAATTTCCGGGGCAGCACCGGCTACGGGCGGGCCTACACCGATGCGATGCACGGTCGCTGGGGCGAGGTCGACATGGAGGACAACGTCCACGCTGTCTACCACCTCGA
>DATCMP010000615.1:0-3675 GCA_036563365.1 Thermomicrobiales bacterium | reverse complement strand
TCACTCGTCACTCGTCATTGGTTACACTGGCAGGACGATCCCCAGCGACGTCTCCAAATACCAGCGCCCGATGGCGATCAGGGCCATCACCGCGTAGCCGAGGATGAGGGCGGCGGAGGCGAAACCGGCCACATCGGTCGCGTGGCGGGCGCGGTTCTCGCGTCCGCAGCAGAGGATCAGCATCGTCAGCGCCAGGGTGAGGACGGCGAAGACCGCGCCGCTGATGAGTGCCACTGAGAGGGGTAGGTAAAGCCAGCCCCAGCCCGAGGCGACGAGGAGGCCGAAGCCGCCAACGAGCGCCAGCAATGCCGCGACCTCGCCCCACCCGGCGATCAGGCGCGGCGGTTTCACCCAGGCCCAGAGGGTCATGTTCAGCAGGTAGAGGAGCATGACCCCGAGGGCCACACCCATCAGCAGCCCCGTACCCAGGCGCAGCCAGTTCTGCGGCTCGTAGGCGTAGGGGAATCCGAAATCCTGCAACGTCGAATTAATGCCATCCGCACCCATCAGCGCGACGAAACCGACTAGCGCGGCCAGGACGCCGCGCGAGGGGAGGTTGATCGCGCGCCAGCGACCGCGCGCCAGCAGGAAGAGGACAGTCGTCACCACGCCGCCGTAGATGCCGGTCATCCGCGCATCGAACGGCAGATTCGTGCCGCCGAGGGCGTAGGAATGGCTCGGGCGCTGGGCGCAGAGGCCATGGACGATCGCGCGAAACTTCGTGTCCGCCGACCAGGGTGCGGCGACGAGGAGCGCGACCGAGGCGACCAGGAGCGCGAGGAAGAGCCACGCGGTTGGCGGGAGGCTCGTGCGGGCGCGCGGTGTGGTCGGCGCTGCCGCCCCCGTATCGATCAGTTGCATCGCCTCTGCCCTCTGCTCGCTCAAGGTCGTTCGCTCGCCGTGCGGCGCTATCGGGATAACGTCCGTGGCCGTGCGCGTGTCACCGGGGGCTAGGCCCGACGGCCTTCGTTCTCCGTCTCGGCCGATGCGCCGGGGGGACCGAACGTGGGATAGTCGGGTAGCGCCTGGCGCGGATGATACCCTTCCAGCGCGGCGCGACAGAAGCCGGAGGCCGCGACCAGCCGCCCGCTCAGGCGTGGCGACCACCAGGCGCGGAGCCCGACCTCGCGCAGCGCCAGCGTAACCAGTCCCGCATACTCGCGGCGACGCAGGACACGGAGGAACGCGCGCAGGGGCAAGACCCCCTCGCCCGGCGCGCGACCGAGTTGCCACGCCCCGACGCCCGCCGGGATGAACGAGGTCGGGTCGTGCTGGTCGAGCCCCGGCTGCTGGCGAAAATCGTTGAGGTGGATATTGCGGAGGCGCGCGCCCATCGAGGGGAGCGGTTCGGTGATCACCCAGCCCGCGCTCGCCGCGTGGCTCGTGTCGAAGGTATAGCCGAGATCCCATTCTTCGACGATGCGCCGCAATTGCGGGAAGCGGTCGAGCGGCCCTGGTGCGGCGGCGTGCCCGCCGGGCGAATTGATCAAGGTCAGGGTTGCGCGATCGCCAAGGGCCTCGCCATAGGCGCCGAGGAGGGACAGGTAGTTATTGAGCCCACCGGTCGTCACGCGGCGAGCGTTCGGCGTCGGCAGAGCAACGACCTCGCAGCCCGGCAACACCCGCGCGAAATCGGCGAGCGGCTGCACCAACTGGCGGTCGAACGCCGCGTCACCGAGCGGGCTGAGATCCAGGCTACGCACCACAAGTTCGTGCTGTTCGGCGCGGCGCGCGATCCGTCCCGCGCCGCGCCGGAGCAGGGTGGGGGTCAGCGCGAGTTCGATGCTCCCCATCCCCAGGCTGCGCGCGGTGGCGAAGCTGGTCTGGAGCGGCGCACGGGGCAGGCAAGCGGTGGAAAACTGGAGTTGCATGGCCGACTCCCGAGGGACAATGCGACACGGTGGCGGTGACAATTACAGGGGGGGACGACCTGGCGTTGTCGATTCTTCTGCCTCTGCTTGGCTCGTTGCGGGCTGCATGAACGGGGGCAAACGACCTATGAGCAAGTGTAGCATGCTTCACTGACCGATAAAGATGCACGTACAGCGTGACTGGGCGATAACCCTCCGACGCTCAATAGGGGGAATTACCCCCTCTGCTGCGGCGATAGGCGATGAAGGGGCAGGGTTGCGGGTAGCACTGGCGGAAAGCATTGATTAAGGGATGTGGGCAGAGCGTGGGGATAGACCCCTCCCCGCCGCGGCGGCGACCCTCCCCTGAAGCGGGAGGGTACGGGGGACACCTCTGAACCGGTAGGTTCTTCCCCCGCTCCTAGAATTGGTGGCTGCCCCTTGGGCGGCGGGGTGGCGAGCGGATGCGACCGGGGGTGAGGGCTGCCCACCTCGCGACCCACGACACCCGACCCGCTCGCCACCGTGCTATCCTGCCGCGCGTTGGGATCGCTATGATCAGCCGTGGAGGGGTAGATGACGAAGATTACCGGTATCCGTTGTATCCGTACCCGCGCGGATGGCACCTGGACGATCGTGAAGGTGTTGACCGATCAGCCCGGCTTGCACGGCATCGGCTCCGCGAGCGATCACTATCACGGCCCGGCGGTCACGGCGATCATCGAGCAGTCGCTCGCGCCGCTCCTGATCGGGCGCGATGCCAGCCGGATCGAGGATATTTGGCAGTCGGCGCTCACCAGCGGTTACTGGCGCAACGACTCAATCCTCAATACCGCGCTGGCGGCGATCGACGTGGCGCTCTGGGACATCAAGGGCAAAGAAGCGGGGATGCCGGTCTACCAACTCCTCGGCGGTCAGTGTCGCGCGGCGGTCCCCTGCTACGCCCATGCGCGTGGCGACACCCTGGAGGAACTGCTGGCCGACGTCCGGCATTACGCGGACGAAGGTTGGCCGGTGATCCGCTGCCAACTCGGGCAGTACGGCGGCGGCGGCTTCCTCGATCCGGCGAAGGCGAGTCGTCCGCAGAACCCCTGGCCGCAGCAGGTCGTCTTCGATGACGAAGCGTACCTCGAAGCGATCCCGGCGATGTTCGCGTATCTGCGGGAACATCTCGGCTACGGGGTCAAGCTCACCCACGATGTCCACGAGCATCTGCGGCCCCACAACGCGGTGACCCTCGCCAAGCTCCTCGAACCATACCGCCTCTATTTCCTCGAAGATGCGCTGCCGCCCGAGCAGATCGACTACTTCCGCCTGATCCGGCAGCAATGCACGACGCCGCAGGCGATGGGCGAGTTATTCATCAACCCGCACGAATGGCGACCGCTGATCGAGCAGCACCTGATCGATTACCTCCGCTGCCGCGTGTCGAAGATCGGCGGGATCACCCCCGCGCGGAAGCTGGCGCACCTCTGCGAGTTCTACGGCGTTAACACCGCCTGGCAGGAAGGGGGCGACAACGACCCGGTCAATCTGGCCGCCGCGATGCACCTCGATCTCAACTGCTGGAACTTCGGCATCCAGGAGGAGAACCACTTCCGCCCCGAGGAATTGGCGGTCTTCCCCGGTCACCCGGTCATCGAGCGCGGCTATATGTACGCGAACGATCAGCCCGGTCTCGGCATCGACATCGATGAGGAAGCAGCGGTGGCCCTGCTCGATCCGCAGCGGGCGCGACAGGCTCGCTTCATCGCTGAGGATCGGCGCGCGGATGGGTCGGTGGTGCGGCCATAAGGGCTGGCAAGGCGTATGTGCGAGCCAATAC
>DATCMP010000614.1:0-20368 GCA_036563365.1 Thermomicrobiales bacterium | reverse complement strand
GATGCTGCCGCTTGTCCTGCTGGTGCTTGCCTACCGCGCCACCCTCGGCGCGCGACGGGATCAGATTTCGCGTGCCACGTCGTTGTTGACGATGCTTCTCATATTTTCGGGGTAAGCTAGAGCCGGGAGGAGATTCATGTGGGAGTGATTGAAGATGCGTGCTGATCGGCTGTTATCGATCTTATTGCTGTTGCAGGTGCAGCGGCGGATTACCGCGAGCGAGCTGGCGCAACGGCTGCGCGTCTCGGCGCGCACAATTCACCGGGATATGGAAGCACTCAGTGGGGCTGGGGTGCCGGTCGTGGCGGAACGCGGGGCGGGCGGGGGCTGGCATCTGCTGGAGGAATACCGCACCAATCTGACCGGCCTGAGCGAGGTCGAGGTGCAGGCGTTGTTCCTCGCCTCGCCCGGTCGCCTCTTTGCCGATCTCGGGCTCGCGGAGGCGGCGGATGGTGCGCTGATCAAACTCCTGGCCGCATTGCCGACGCGACAGCGCCACCGCGCCGAAGATATCCAGCAGCGAATCCATATCGACGTGGCCGGCTGGCGGCAGATCGAGGGTGCCGTGCCGACCCTGCCGACGGTGCAGGAGGCGATCTGGAACGAGCAGAAGTTGCGGATCCGCTATCAGCGCGCGGAGGGCCGCGCTGTGGAGCGGGTGATCGATCCGCTCGGGCTCGTGGCGAAAGGGAGCCTCTGGTATCTGGTCGCGGCGCACGATGGCGAGCTCCGCACCTATCGCATTTCGCGGATCGACGAGGCCGAGGTGCTGGACGAGCCGAGTGTGCGCCCAGCCGATTTCGATCTGGCGGCGTTTTGGTCGCAATCGTCGCGCGAATTCATCACGCGCCTGCCGCAATATCGCGCGACGGTGCGTGCCGCCCCGGCGACGGTACACATGATCCGCCTGGGCGGGCGTTATGCGCGAATCGAAACGGAAGGACCGCCCGACGCTGCGGGGTGGGTCCGGTTGCAGATGTTGTTCGAGACCGCCGATGGCGCGCGCGAATTCGTCCTCGGGTTCGGGACGGCGATCGTGGTCGAGTCGCCGGACGCCCTACGGGAGGAGGTCATTTGTGCCGCCGAAGGGATCATCGCGCTCTATCGCGAGCAATCGACGCGCGATGGGGAGGCGGGAATGGGCAAGAGAGAGCCCCTGGACCGCCGCCAACAGTCCAGGGGCCAGAGGAGGGAGGATGGAGTTTGACCCGCCACAGGTAGATTACCACTGTACGTACATCTTGTCAAGGCCCCATTTGTGGAATGCACGCAGAAAAGCAATTCTTGCTGGTTCTTAAAGCGACGCTGCGCCCGAACCTATTTTTCCCGCTGGACGACGAAGTGATCCGCGCCGCAGTTGGCGCACTGGTCGGGTTGATCAAAACCGCGGATGAAATAGCCGCACTTCTGGCAGACCCAGCGGGTGGTCATGTAGAGGCGCATCAGATCCGAGCGGCTGACGATCCCGACGAGCTTGCCCTCGGCCAAAATCGGCACGCGGCGGATCCGGCTGCTGGTGAAGAGGTGCGCGACTTCCTCGGCGTCGGTCTGCTCAGTGGCGCTGATCACCTGATCGCTCATGATCTCGGCGGCGGTCGCGCCCTGCCTGCTGATGATGTCGAGTTCGCTGATGATCCCGACGACGCGATCCTGGTCGTCCACGACTGGCAGGCCGGTGATCCGCTTCTCGGAGAGGATTTGCGCGATCTCCTTCACCGGCATCGTCGTCGGGACGGTGATCACGTTGCGGGTCATGATCTCGCTGGCAGGAATGCCCATCATGGTTCGGTCCCTCCGTTCCCCTCACGTTCAGATCATCCTCGAACGCGCTTCGCTATACTCACGGGGAACCACCGCGCTCGCACGCGCCGCCACGGCCCACCACCGGCGTATCCGCAGTCCACATGCCAATAAGAACGTGCCGGGCCGCCCGTATCTCACACGACGCCGTGCGATCCTCTGAATATACAGCGGCGATCCGGCAAACTCGATAGACCGGCGCGGATAGCCAGACTATCATTGGCAGGTTTGTGGCGACACGTAACCGGGTACGCTGTTCTGTAGAAGAGAGGGAAGATGAGCGGGAACGATCTGCGAAGCCTGCCGATTACGATTGTTGGGGCGGGGGCGATCGGCGGCACGGTCGGCGCGTTCCTGCACGACACCGGCTACAACGTGACGCTGGTCGATGTCGATGTCGCGCATGTGCGGGCGATCAATGAGCATGGTCTGCGAATGGTCGGGATACGCGGCGACCGTACCTTCCGGGTCCCCGCGATCGAGCGGTCGGCCTTGCGGGGGCCGCTCGGTGTCGTCTTCCTCTGCGTCAAAGGCCACTTCACCGCCGAGGCTATCCGCGACCTCGCGCCATTGCTCGCGCCCGATGGCTTCGTCCTGTCGCTCCAGAACGGCCTTAACGAGGCGGTGATCGCGCAGGCGATCGGGCCGGAACGGACGGTCGGTGCCTTCGTCCATTTCGGTGCCGATCTGATCGAACCCGGCTTGATTCAGTTGGGGACCGAGCAGACGATTTTCATCGGTGAACTCGATGGGCAGATCTCGCCCCGCGCCGAGGCGTTGTGCGCGACGCTGGCCCACGTCATGCCCGCCCGGGCGACCGCCAATATCTGGGGCTTTCTCTGGGGCAAATTGGTCTACGGGGCGCTAGCGTTCGCCGCGTCGTCAGTCGATGCCCCGGTGCCGACGATCCTCGACGATCCGTTGGGGCGAACTATCTGTCGGGCCGCGGCCGATGAGGCGTATCTGGTCGCCAGCACGCAGGCGCAACCGCTGGAACCGATCGGCGAGTTCGAGCCGAACGACTTCGCGCCCGGCCAGGATACCGCGGCTAACGCATCGCTCGACGCACTCGCCGAGGCGATGCGACAATCCCCGAAGCAGCACATGGGGATCTGGCGTGACCTGAAGATCAAGCGCCGCAAGACCGAAGTCGATGTGCAGGTGGCGGTACTCGTCGCCAAAGGGCGCGAGGTTGGCGTGCCAACGCCGGTCAATAGTGCCGTCCTCGACATCATCCACGCGATCGAGGATGGCAAGCAGGAGATGGACTGGGACAACTTGCGGGAGATCGCGCAGCGGGCAGGGCTCGGCGCACTCCCTTCCGCATGAAGGTCGGGTGCGGGCGTTGTATCGCTGCCGATGTCCGGCGCAATAGGTGAGGGGAGAGCAGTATGCGCGTCCTGGTCACGGGGGCGGCGGGGTTCATCGGGTCGCACGTCTGCGCGCGGCTGCTCGGAGAGGGACACGAGGTCGTCGGTATCGATGCCTTCATCCCCTATTATCCGCGCCCAGTCAAGGAAGAGCGCCTCGTGCGCCTGCGCGATGAGCGCAACTTCCGCTTCGTCGAGGCCGATCTGCGCGAGGCCGATCTGGTGCCGCTCGTCGCCGACGCCGACGCCATCCTTCACCTGGCGGCGATGCCAGGGAATCGCTGGGATCTCTTCGATCTCTACATGGGCTGTAATCTCAAGGGGACCGAACGGCTGGTAGAGGCGCTGCGGGTTGCCGGGGAAGGTGAGCGGCGGCGACTGGTGCAGATTTCGACCTCCTCAGTTTATGGTGCCGAGGCGTGCGGCGACGAGCGCACGCCGCTCAACCCCGTCTCGCCATACGGGATCACCAAACTCGCCGCCGAGCAACTGGCGCTGGCCTATGGGGCCAGCTTCGGATTGCAGGTCGTCGTCTTGCGGTACTTCTCGATGTACGGGCCGGGGCAACGGCCCGATATGGCGTACCACATCTGGATCGATGCCCTGTTGCGCGGCGAGCCGATCGCCATCCTGGGCGATGGCGAGCAGACGCGTGGCAATACGTTCATCGCCGATGGCGTAAACGGGACCCTGCTGGCCCTGGCGCGGGCGCGGGCGGGGCAGATCTACAACATCGGCGGCGGTGTGCCAATCTCGATGAATGCGGCGATCGCTCTGCTGGAAGAGTTGACGGGGCGTACCGCCGAGCGGCGTTATCGCCCTGCCCGCCTGGGCGATCAGCGCAATACGTTCGCCGATATTAGCAAAGCGCACAACGACTTCGGTTACGCGCCGCACGTCGCGCCGATCGACGGACTTCGTGCACAAGTCGCGTGGCAACGTGCACAACTCGCGGCGGAGTAGACTAGCCTTTTCACTGGCGACGCCCTATACTTGGAAATGAAACCCTACATACGGGGACAGTGGCACGATGGCCGGAATGGCCTCCTCGGGTACATAAAGAACACAATTGATGTACCCGCCGCTGGCACGTTCGAAGAACGGGGTAGGGAGTCTATGCAGGCCACCGTCGCGCCGATCGATTGGATTGAAACCGGTCGAGCAGAATTTGATGAACTGTTGGCATTCGTGCGTCGCCAGATGCCGGGCGTGGATACGACGCTGATCGAGCGCGCCTACGAATACGCGGCGACGGCACATGCCGGGCAGTCGCGGAAGAGCGGCGAACCGTATATCTTCCACCCGATCGCCACCGCGCGGATCCTGGCCGAGATGCAGCTCGACCCCGAGACGATAGCCGCAGCCCTCCTGCACGATGTCATCGAAGATACCGGCGCGACGACCGAAGAGATCGCCGCGCAGTTCGGCGCGCGGGTCGCCAGGCTGGTGGACGGCGTCACGAAGCTGGGGCAGACGGCCAGTCGCCTCGCCCAACCCGAGGATGGTGCCGCTGGGAAGCACGAGCGCGAAAAGGCCGCCCAGGCGGAGAACTTGCGGAAGATGGTCCTGGCGATGGTCGATGACGTCAGCGTCGTCCTGATCAAGCTGGGCGACCGTCTCCACAATATGCGCTCCGCTCCGCTCGGCGATCCCGACAAGCAGCGCCGTAAGGCGCTGGAGACGATGGAGATCTACGCCCCGCTCGCCAACCGACTCGGTATCCGCCAGTTCAAGTCGGAGTTGGAAGATCTCGCCTTCATGTATCTGGAGCCGGAGAAGCACGCCGAGATCGACCAGAAACTCCGCAAAGATAGCCCTGAGCACGGGCGCTATATCGAGCGCGTGACCGAGGAGTTACGCGCGGCACTCGATGCGGCCGGGATCCGGGCAGAGATCTCCGGGCGGCGTAAGCACAGCTACTCGATCTACAAGAAGATGGAACGCAAGGGCCAGTCGTTCGACGAGATCTACGATGTGATCGGGATCCGGGTCATCGTGGACGAGAATCGCGATTGTTACGGTGCGCTCGGCGTCATCCACGAGAAGTGGCACCCGATCCCCGGCGAGTTCGATGATTATATCGGGCGTCCGAAAGAGAGCATGTACCAGTCGTTGCACACGGCGGTGCTGGCGCTCGAAGCGCGCCCGCTGGAGATCCAGATCCGCACCTGGGAGATGCATCGGGTCGCGGAGTATGGGATCGCGGCCCACTGGCGCTACAAGGAGGCGGGGCGTACCGACGCGAACGTCGAGTCGAAAGTCGCTTGGCTGCGACAACTCATGGAGTGGCGCGACGAGGTTGTGGACGCGCAGGAGTTCGTGGAGTCGCTGAAGAGCGATGTCTTCAGGGAGATGATCTACGTCTTCACCCCGGCGGGCGATGTGATCGATCTACCGAAAGGGGCGACCCCGGTCGATTTCGCCTACCGGATCCACACCGACGTCGGCCATCGTTGCGTTAGCGCGAAGGTGAACGATAAGCTGGTGCCGCTGAACACGCAGTTGCACAACGGCGAGGTCGTCCGTATCCAAACCTCGAAGACGAAGCCGGGGCCGAGTCGGGATTGGCTCAATCCCTCGCTCGGCTATGTCGCGACCGCGGGGGCGCGCGAGAAATTGCGCCAGTGGTTCCGTCGCCAGCGCCGGGATGAGAATATCGCCCAGGGCAAAGAAGTCATCGACAAGGAATTGAAGCGGCTCGGGCTTGACATTCGCATCGATGAGGTGGCGAACCATTTCCCGGCGTATACCAAGGCCGACGATTTCCTGGCGGCGATCGGCTATGGGGCGGTCACGCCGCAACAGATCGCCACGAAGCTCGATACCCCGGTCGATCGCGACGCCCTGCTGCCGACGAAGCAATCCCCCACGAAGCCGATGCGTGCCAGCTTCCAGATCACCGGCGTCGGCGACTTGCTGACCAACCTCGCGCCATGCTGCAAGCCGATCCCCGGCGATGAGATCATCGGCTACGTGACGCGCGGGCGCGGGATCACCGTCCATCGCGGCGATTGCCCGAATATCGCTAATATCGGCGAGCCGGAGCGGCTGATGGAGATCTTCTGGGGGAACGGCGAGAAAACCCTCTACCCGGTGCAAGTGCGCCTCGGGGCCTGGGATCGTGTGGGGCTGTTGCGCGACATCACGTCGCTGGCGGCGGATGAGAAGATCAACATCCTCTCGGTCGGCACGATCACCCATACCGATCGCAGCGTGACGATCGTGATGACGATCGAGGTGGCGAGTATCCCGCAACTGCAACATATCCTGACCCGCCTCGAACATGTGCGCGATGTCTACGAGGTGATGCGCGACGGGCGAGAGTCGCTGCAACTCCTCTCGGCGGATGGGGATAAATAACGTACCGTCACCGCGTTCGGCCTGCCGTGGTCGGTCGATTCGCGATCCAGGTTCGCTGGAAGGTGGTCCGCGCAGGCGGGCCTTTTTCTTTACCGGGCGTGCTGGTTGGGGATGGTAGGATAGGGCGCGATCGATCGGATCGCGGTGAGTGAGTGGAGGCTTGGCGATGATCGAGTTCATCAACCCCCCGGAATTGGGCGCGCGACCGTTCCCGTTCAGCCGGGGCACGAAGGCGGCGGGGCTGGTATTCGTCTCGGGTCACAGCGCCCCGCATGATCCGGACGGCGGGAATCCGCGCCCCGACTCTCCGCAAGGTCAGGTGCGCGAGGCGCTGGCGACCCTCGAACAGATCCTGCGCGCGGCGGGCAGCAGCCTGGAGCGGGTAGTGCAGGTGACGATGCTGATCACCGATCCGGCAGATTACAATGCTTGCAACGAAGAGTACGTCAAGCACTTTCCCAATGGCCTGCCCGCGCGGCATACGGCGCGCTTCGGTGTCCCGACCGATGCGAAGGTCGCATTCTCCTGCATCGCGCTGGCGGGGGAGTAAAGGGGGCCAACTAGCCAAGCTGACGAGGGGCGATGGTACGGAACCTCCTGGTCCACCTGCGGGCGCATGACGAGGCGGCCTTGCGGCAGATCGCCGACTGCTGGGAGGTCGCGTTAGTCGGCCGTACGGTCGCCGACCACGTCGCGCAGCTTTACCGCACGATGCGCGATCCCTGGACGGTGCGGGATCGTGTCGCGTCGCTGTCGCCGCGCGAATGGTCGATCATCGAGGCGATCCTCGCTTCTTCCGAGATGGGCGACCAGGGGCCGGAGATGCTCGCCAGCGCCAGCGGTGTGTCGGCGGAGGAGTTTGCGGCGGCGCGCGAACGCCTGCGCGAGTGCGGTATCCTCGCCACCGAGGGTGAGACGCTGGCCCTGCCGCGCGAACTCGCCACCGCGTTCCGGCGGATCCAGGAAGAACGCTTGCTCGGCCCCGCCACCGGGCCGGAGACGCCGTTGCGGGCGTTGCTGACAACCCTCGAAGGGGCCGAGTTGGAGGAAGCCGCGGAGAGCTGGGGGCTGCGCGTCACCCCCGGCACAATCGGGCGCGAGGCACTGATCGACGAGATCATGGCGCGCGTCGATCTCCCGGAGCAACGCCGCGCGGTCGCACGCGAGCTCCCCCCCGAGGCCGGGCGGCTCCTCGGGGCGATCCGCGCGACGGGCGGGCGGGCGGCGCTCGATACGCTCGCCCGCGAACTAGACTTCACCATCCCGGTGCTGCGCGAGGCCGCGCGGGCGCTTAACCGGCGCTTGCTCGCTTGGCCGGTCTGGTCGGAGGCAGAAGGTAGTGCTGTACCCGGTCGGGCGCTGATCGTCCCGCGCGATGTCCTTGCGCCGCGCCGCCCGCCGCGCGATGCGCCGCCGCCGCTGGAACCGATCGCCGCGACCCCCTCCACGCGCCCGAGTCACCCGTTCAGCGCGGCCTGGGATCTGCTGACCATCCTGCAGCGCCTCGACGGGCGCGCACTCGAATGGCGCGACGGCGACGAGGAGCGCAACGCGACCGCGCTCCGTCGGCTTGCCCCGGCCCTTTGGGGTGCGACCGATGAAGGGCGGGTACGACCCGGTTATGTCCCGCTGTTGCTCGAACTGGCGCGGGATGTCGGGCTGGTGCGGGTCGAGGAAGAGCGCTTCGAGGTGAATCCGACCGCGCTCGATCCTTGGCGCGGGCAAAGTTTCGCCGAGCAGACGCGCGCCCTGTTCGCACGCTGGCGTGCCGCGCGCGATTGGCCCGAGGGGGCCAGCCAGGACGATTTGCAGCTGCTGAACGCCGATTGGTCGCTCGCACGCGAGGCAATCCTGGCGGAGCTGCACGGGTGTGCCGTCGGTGACTGGTACGACGCCGCGACCCTGGCGCTGCGGATCGCGCGGCTACGCGCGGGC
Organism: Thermomicrobiales bacterium; assembly: GCA_036563365.1. Lineage (GTDB taxonomy): Bacteria > Chloroflexota > Chloroflexia > Thermomicrobiales > CADCWN01 > CADCWN01. The sequence continues at coordinate 11,903 of DATCMP010000614.1, read as the reverse complement.
TTGCTGGGCGGCAGCTTCCACGCGGCGCGGGCGAGCGGCCCAGCGGGGACACGGGAAGAGGTGACGGCGGCGGCGGTCGAGGTGGTGCTGCTCGGTGCGCTCGTCCCGCTCGGATTGCTCGCGGAAGGCGCGCATCGCGAGGGGAAACGGACGACTCCGGCGGTGCGTCTGACCGAGGTTGGTGCCTGGTTGCTGGGCCTGGGCGACGAACCGCGCCTGCCGCCGCTCGGCGATCGCCCGCTGACCGTCGGCGGCGACTTCGAGATTTTACTCTTCCATCCGATCCCGCGCCGCCTCTGGGCGCTCGGCGCGATCGCCGAGCTGGTGCGGCTGGATACGGCCAGCACCTACCGGCTGACCGAATCATCGGTGCGGCGCGGGATCATGGCGGGGCTCTCGCTCGACCAGATCATCACGCTGTTGGAGCGCGGCGGCCGGTCACCCTTGCCGCAGAATGTCGCCTTCACGCTGCGCGAGTGGGCGCGCGATCATGCGGGGGTACGCCTCTCCCGCGCGCTCGTCCTGCGTCTCGATGATTCGGCGACGACGGAGCGCCTGCGTGCCGCGCTCGTCGACTTCGCCGCCTTGGAGGCGCTGCCCGATGGGCGCTTTCTGCTGACCTTGTCCGGCAACGGCGACGCCGCCCCGGTCCTCGCTACGCTGCGCGAGGCCGGGCTCACCCCGCACTGGCTGCGTTGATCCGTGCGCCTCGTCATGTGATGATCGTCTCCCGGCGCTTGTACAACAGAGCAAACGCAAGTCAAGTTGTCACCGACGGGTGAGAGGATCGCTTTGTCAGCATTTCCCGCGCGCAGCGTTTGTCGGCCGCAACCATTCGCTCTCATGGAGATTTGCGGCATCGGGACCGGCTTCGAGGGCACTTTCGCCGCCCGCGTTCGCGCCTAATCTTGCCAGGGGCAGTCTACGGGTGCTGCAATAAGGTGAGTATTGATCGCTATTGGTGTGCCTTATTTGCTGCTACAGAGAGGAAAACCACCCATGGTTGATGCTCACTTCTTCGACTTGCCTAGTTCCCACACCGAGCGATAGGTCTTTGAGAATAGTACAAAGTGCTTCACCATCGATTAAATCGAGTACAGGCGCACCATCTCGTGTCGCCTCGCGCTTCGCGTCTGGCGTAAAACTGCCCGTGGTGATAAATAAGCCTTTGTCCGTCCGCCCAACCATCGCCCCACGAAAATCGCGAATGGCGCTTGCCCCAACGCTGCCTTTGTAACGCTTACATTGGAAGAAGACGTGAAAACTGAGTAAAGCAATCCTGAGCACGCCGATGCCGTCAATACCACCATCGCCACTTTTGCCCGTAACCTGGACTCTGGTAAATCCTGATTCTCGTAGAACCCTTTGACATAACTTCTCGAAGCTACTTGGCGGAATTTGTTGTAACACATCGAGTAGTGTGTCGCGCCATTCTTCAAATACCGTACTCGTGAACTGAAGCTCTTCGTTGTTGCTCGGCTCGATACTATGGAGCGATTCAACTGGAAATGCTAGCTTGGGATCTTTAGCTTTACGGTAGGACATAGCGCGTACCTGAGAAGGAATTGCGTTCATGTCTGATTCTTTAAGTGCTTGACCAAACTCGGTGATTTCCCACACCCCTCGACTGCTATTGCTGGGCGCTTCGACTTTTTTGAGATATGTGCGCGCCCAGGCCAAGCGGTACCGAATCTCGGTTTGCGGTCCATTTCCATGTAGAACGCTTTGCTGTGCTTCTGTATAACCGGCGATTTCGATCGCTCTGTCTTCTATTTCCTGCTTTGAACCAGAGTCCCCCAATTGCTTGATCGCTTGTAACGTCGGCCAGAGCATTTTGTCGTAAGGAGGGATTTCTGTTGAGTCACCGCTGCCCCTACTCATTTCCCTTCTTCTCCTCTGAGCAACAAGCTGTAATGAAGTTTGATAGGTGAATCGGAATGATATGGCATTACCCAATCCCTATGTTAGGAAACGATTAGTCTTGCGTGTTCCCTTCGTGCATCGCGCGCCAGAGGCGTTCGGCGGTCAGGGGCATGTCGAGCGTGCGGACGCCGAGCGGGGCGAGGGCATCGAGGGCGGCGTTGACGAGGGCCGGTGGTGCGCCGGTGGTGCCGGATTCGCCGATCCCCTTGACGCCGAGCGGGTTGTACGGGCTCGGCGTGACGGTGTGGCCGAGGTCGAAGTTCGGCAGTTGCTCGGCGCGCGGCAGGGCATAGTCGAGGAACGAGCCGCTGAGGAGTTGCCCTTCGGCATCGTAGGTGATCGCTTCTTGCAGCGCTTGCCCGAAGCCCTGGGCGAGGCCGCCGCGCACCTGATCGGCGATCAGGCGCGGATTGATCCGCACGCCGCAGTCGTCCACGGCGAGGTAACGGCGTACGGTTAGCTCGCCGGTCGAGCGGTCGATCTCGACGATCGCGACGTGGACGCCGTAGGGGAAGGTGCGGCCAGCCGGCGTGAAGTGATTCGTCGCTTCTAGGCCGGGCGTGAGGCCGCCGGGTGCGCCGCCCATCCGGTGCGCGGCGCGGGCGATCTGCGCGAAGGTGACGCGGCGATCGGGGACGCCGCGCGGGCCGTAGGCACCATCCTCCAGCACGATATCGGCCTCGTCGGCTTCGAGGAGGGCCGCCGCGATCCGCCGGGCTTTCGCCGCGACCTCGCGTGCGGCGAGCAGCACCGCCGAACCGCCGATCGCCGTGTTGCGCGAGCCGAAGGTGCCGATCCCTTGCGGGGTGAGCGCGGTATCGCCGGAACGGACGACGATCTCCGACGGCGTGATCCCCAGGGTGTCGGCGGCGATCTGGGCGAACGCCGTCTCGGTCCCCTGGCCGTGGGGCGAGACGCCGACCGCCACCGTCACCGTGCCGTCGGGCTGCGCGCGAACCTGGGCGCTATCCCAGCCCGGCCCGGCGAACTCGCAGTAGAGGGCGACGCCGAGCCCTAGCAGTCGCCCCGCCGCCCGCGCCGCCGCCTGTTCCTCGTGGAAACCCGCATAGTCGATCAAGCGCTGTGCTTCAGCGAGCGTCCGCGCATATTCGCCGCTATCTGGTCGGACGCCGGTCGGCGCATCGTAGGGGAAGGCGTCGGGCGCGAGGGCGTTGCGACGGCGCACCTCGAATGGGTCGAGGGCGAGTTCGCGCGCGATGGCGTCCATCAGCCGTTCGAGCGCGTAGGCCGCTTCGGGGCGACCCGCGCCGCGATAGGAGCCGACCGGCGTCGTGTTCGTCACGACGCCGGTGACGTTGACGCGGATGTCGCGCACCTTGTACGGGCCGGTCGCCATCCTGCCGGTGCTGAGCGAGACGGTGTTCGCGCCATAGGCGCCGAGGTTGGCGACGACGACGAATTCCAACGCTTCCACGGTGCCGTCGGGGGCGACCACCGCGCGAATCCGTTGTCGCTGGTCGCGGGCGTGGTTCGTCGCCTGGAACGACTCGCTGCGCGTCTCCATCCACTTGATCGGTCGCCCGAGACGGCGGGCCAGCGCGGGGATCAGCAGGTATTCGGGGTACACGCCACCTTTCGTGCCGAATGCGCCGCCGATGTCGGGCGCGATCACCCGGATCTGTGCCTCCGAGAGATCGAGCGCCGTCGCGATCCCGCTCCGCACGGTGTGTGGCACCTGTGTGGACGCCCAGACGAGCAACTCGTCGGTCCCCGGCTGCGGGCTGGCGAGGACGGCACGCGTCTCGATGAACGCCGCCTGGATCCGCTGATTGACGAGTGCCACCTCGATGATCCGCCCTGCGGTCGCGAAACGCCGTTCCGGCTCCCCGGCCACGACCTCCCAGCGGAACGCGACATTATCGGGCCAGCCCTCGTGCAAGATCGGGGCGTCGGCGGCGCTCGCCGCTCCCAGCTCGACGACCGCCGGGAGCGGCGTGTATTCGACGGTGATCGCTGCCGCCGCATCGCGTGCGGCGTAGAGGTCCTCGGCCACGACGACGGCCACCGCATCACCGACAAACCGGACGTAGTCGGTCGCCAGGGGCCAGCGCACGATCCGGCGACCCGGCAGCAACTCCCCCCCTTCGGCGATCTGCGGATGGAGCATCTCGGCGACCTCCGCGCCGGTCCAGACGCCGAGGACACCGGGGTGCGCGAGTGCCGCCGCGCTATCGATCCGCTCGATCGCGGCGTGCGCGTGCGGGCTACGGACGAAGACCGCGTACGTGGAACCAGGCACCTGTACGTCATCCACGAACCGGCCTGCCCCGGTCAGCAACCGTCGATCACCACCGCGCGGGACCGATTGACCGACGAATGGGTGCGAGTTGGATATTGTCACGCAGCATCCTTGCGTAATCGTTGACAATAGCTGCCCTGCTGGCAGGGTCTACCGCTGCCACTGTTCGCAACGGTCGCGCCTTCAGCAGGGCGATGGGGAACTCTCAGTCCTGGCGCTTGGCGATCCGTCCGCCGAAACGCACCCACGCAATCGCGCCGTCGGCATCGCGGATAAATTCGCCTTGAGCATCCTTGAACGGCGGATCGAGCGCGACCACGAGATCATCTTCGTAAAGTGCGAGCCGGGTTGGTGGCGGTGCGGGGCGTGGCGGCGTGTCTTTGGTGGGGAAGCCACCCTTCGGGATCGCCTGGAGGCTGAGCGCGCCATCCTTGACCGATAGCTCGATGTCGGTCATCGCCGAGGTATAGGTGCCCGCGAGGGAGGCGAGTTCCTCCGTCCCGACCGCGCGCGCCGTTGGCGTCGGTTCGCCGATGTCGAAGTAGTGGCGCAACGCCCACTTGACGATCTCGCCGTGCAGTTGGCCGCCGGTGGTGGCATTCGTCAGGACTGTCAGCGCGAAATCGTGCTCGGGGATCAGCACGAAGGCGGACAGTTGCCCGTTCGTGGTGCCGCCGTGCCGCACCGTCTTCACGCCGTCGAGGGTTTTGATCATCCAGGTGACGCCGAACGAACCGAATCCGCTCCCCGCTGGCGTCCGCGCCGTCTGCATCTCGGCGAGCGCTTCGGCGCTGAGGAGGCGGGTGCCATCCGGCGCGGTGCCATCGCCGAGGTGGAATCGCGCGTATTTCAGTTGATCACGGACACTCGACGCCAGCCCACCAGCGGCGTGCGCGGCGCGGGCCAGCGCCCACGGTCGTGCGACGCTCGCCTCGCCCTCTTCGACCGTATGGCCGACCGCCACGCGCCGACTGATGCAATCGCTGGCGAAGAAGAACGACTCATCCATCCCGAGCGGATCGAGCAGCATTTCCTGCACGACCGCTTCGTACGGCTTGCCGGTCACCACCTCGATCACCCGCCCGGCGAGATAAAAACCGGCGTTGTTGTAGGAGGCGAGTTGGCCGAGCGGTGTCCACTGGGGCAATTCGGCCATCCGCTCGACGATGACCGCCAGCGCATCGTCGCCCGAGCCGGTGTCATCGAAATAATCGCCGAGCCAGCCGCCAGTATGGTTGAAGAGATGCCGGAGGGTCACGTTGGCCGCGACCGCTTCATCGCGCAGGCGTAGCCCAGGGAGATAGGTTCGCAGGGGCGTATCGAGATCAAGCTTGCCCGCTTCGACCAGTCGCATCGCCACCGTGCCGGTGAACGTTTTGGTGGTCGAACCAATCTGGAAGAGGGTGCGCTGATCGACCGGTACCGGTGCCTCGACGTTGGTGATCCCGAAGCCCGCGACGTGGTCCGCGCCTTGATGATGGACGCCGACCGCCACGCCGGGGACGCCGAGCCGCGTCATCGCCGCGACGACCGCATCGCTCAACGCGCGGAAATCGGCGTCGGCGATACCGGTCGTCTCCATATTTGCTGTCGCCTGAGTGGTCATCGCTACTCCGATCAGCGTAGGCCATTAATCGGGGTATGGGGTTGCCCCGGTTCCAATGGTTCAGGGAAAGTCGACCTGCGTCTGATTCTGCCCCGGCCGGTTCGGCAACGCGAGCGGGCGGGTATTCGCTGAACTTACCGCCCTCTGTTAGGGCTGTCAATAGTGGCGTTGTGTCGCCCGATTCGCGGGTCTGCGTGTTACAATGATCGCGGCTTCGCGACAAGCGAAATGGTCAGGCTGGGATGCAAACATCCGCGCCTGTTGAGGCGTATTCTCTCGTAGAGCGTGGCCGCATCCTCGACTGCGGTTCGGGCGCTTGCGCCAATGCGAAAGGGGTGAACCGGTGAGTTTTGAGGAGGCCCGCGCCGAATACGACCGGCTACGGCAGGCATACGATCAGCGACAGATCGCGGCGGAAGAGTACGGGCGGCGCGTGCAGGGCTTGCAGGTGCGCGATGCGGCCGGTGCCTACTGGGCGATCGACGGGAATACCGGTGGCTGGTTACGCTACGATGGCACCGCCTGGGTGCCCGGCCAGCCCCCGATCCCCTCAACCCCGCCACCGAGCCAATTCGGGGGCTTTAATCAGCCGCAGCAGGGCCAGCAACAGTCGGGTGACTTCGGCCAACAGCCGCCGCAGCAAGGGAATTTCGGCCAACAGCCACAGGGCAACTTCGGCACGGTGGGGAGCGGACCGCCCAGCTTCGGGTCGCAGACGGCGGGGCAGCCCGCGGCACCCGCGCGGAAAAGTCGGCGCGGCCTGTTGATCGGCTGCGGCGTCGCGGCGTTGCTGCTCCTGATCTGCGGCACGATCGGCGGGATTTTGGCCGCCCGTGCCCTGGGTACCACCGGGCTCACCGATGCGGCGGTCGCGACATCGCTGACGTCCAGCAACCGCCCCGACCAGAAGGGGACCGAATTCGCCGTTAACCAGCAGCTGTACATCACCTATACGGTGCAGAATGCGAAGCGGGGTGAGGTGCTCGAACTGCGGATCTTCCGCGACAACACACGGGAAACCTTGACCGGTGGTGAGAATACGTTCGACAAAGATGCGACGTTCTACGGCTCGTTCACCTACAAGCCCACGGTCGCGGGCAGCTATCGGGGTGAGTTCTATTACAAGGGTGAATCGACGCCGAGCAAGACCGTCGATTTCGTCGTGAAGTAAGCCGCGTCGCGTCGCAACGATCAAGAGCAGGCGATGGCGGTCGCGGTCGGGCATGGCGCTCACCGCGACCGTCGCGGCTTATGGCGGGTGACTGTCGGCCGAGCGCGGACGGGGGACGGCACCCCCCGCTGAACACGGCAGCAGGGGCGAAGCGTGCGACTGGTCTGGCTCGCGGTTGTCTGGCTGATCGGTATCGCGCTCGGTCTGGGGGGAGGCTCCGCGCGGTGGGGGCTGCTGCTGGCCTGGTGCGGGCTGGTGGCCCTGGCCTTTGCGCTCCTCCTACCGCGCGCGTGGCGTCCGCTCCTCTTCCTGGCTATCGCGATGGTTTGCGGCGGTCTCGGTACCTGGCGTGCCTCGTTGGTGCAGCACCCGATCGCCGAGCTGCCAACGGGGACGATTACGGCGGTGCGCGGCGTGGTGCGCGATTGGCCGATCCGCGGCAGCGGTGCCGATACGGCGATCATCGCGGTGGAGGCGGCGCGCGTGGGGGACCGGTGGCAGGGCGGATCGGCGCTCATGCGCGCCGAACTCCCGCTCGCACCTTCTGTCGGCCGTGGCGATCGGGTCGAGGTCTACGGCGTCTATCGCCCGACCGCGACGATCGATCTCATCAGTTTCCGCGAGTTCTTAGCGCGTCAGGGGATACACGGGCAGTTTCGTGGCTACAGCAGCCGCGTCGTTGCAGTCGGTGCGCGTGGCACTCTCTCCTCCTGGCGTGCGGCCCAACTTGCTGCATTGGAAGAACGTTTGCGCCGACATATCCCCGGTGCCGAGGCTGCGTTGACCACCGGTATCCTGCTGGGCGACGATCGGCTTCTGCCGACTACTACGCGCAAGGCATTTACCGATACCGGCACCGCGCACATCATGGCTTTGAGCGGTTGGAACGTGGCACTCGTTGCCGGACTCTGCGCCCTTATCGGCAAGGGCTTTGGTCGCAGGCGGTCGATTTTGTGGTTGGGGGCGTCGGCGCTGGCGATCTGGGTGTTCGTCCTCTTCGTCGGGGCGAGCCCGACCCTTATCCGCGCCGCGATCATGGGTTCGCTCTATCTGCTCGCGGAGGCGACCGGGCGACGAGGGGACGCGCTCTCGGCCCTGGCACTGGCAGCGATCCTGATGACAGCGATCGAACCGGGCACCCTCTTCGACATCGGCTTCCAGCTGTCCTGTGCGGCGACGATCGGGCTGATCATCGGCTCTGCGCCGCTGCTGAAGCTGCTGCAACATGCCCACCTCCCGGTGCTCGTCGCGGCACCGACCGCTGCGACTGTCGCCGCCGAGATGGCGACATTGCCACTAAGCCTGCACCATTTCGGGCGCTTTTCACTGATGACCTTGCCGACGAATCTGCTGGTCGAGTGGCCGGTGCCGCTGATCATGTTTGGTGGCATGTCGACCGCGATCGCCGCTTGGCTCCCTGGGCCGCTCGCCGATCTCTGCGGTCTGCTCACCTGGCTCCCCGCCCGCGCGATGCTGCTCATCGTGGAGTATATCGGCGCGGTACCGTGGGCCACCCGGTCGCTCCCCGCGCCCAACTGGCCGACCGTCGCCGCGCTCTATGTCGCCTGTGCGCTGGCGCTGACGATCTCGGCGCGGTCAACATCGTTGCGACAGCACGCGCGAGTAGTGGCGCTATCCGGTCATCCGGCGCTCATCCCGGTTGTCGGCGGCGCATTCGGCGGGCTGATTTTGTGGGTCTGCTTGACGTTGTTGATCAACTGAAAGGGCGGCCTGGCGCGCAAAACCGCTCTTGACAGCATTGCATCGGCTGTGTATCCTTTGGTTTGCAACATTCGTGTTGCTGACTTGCCCGCATAGTCTAGTGGTCCAGGACGTCACCCTTTCAAGGTGAAGATCGCGGGTTCGAACCCCGCTGCGGGTACCACGAATTAACACCAAGCTGGGATCTTAAGCCACGCCCCTTTACTACTACATTGAGCAGGATCACGGCGGCATCAAGCAGCGCTGCTATCCGCTGCGCGGCTGTGGCAGCTTCGCGTCGGTCGGCGTTGACGCCCGAGGCGCACCACGACGCCACCTACCCGGCGCGGCCCTATCGGCTGCGGTTGACGAGCGAGGGCAGGCTGCGGCTCTGCTGCGCGCGAGGGCGACGGACGGGGAGCTGCGTCCGGCCCGCGCGGCACCGTCAGACGAACGCCGCGGTGTCGAAGTATTCCCGCCAGGAGACGATCTTCCAGTCGCGCAGGACGAAGATGATCGCGTCGTCGACGCTCCGGCGTCGGCCGTCCGCGCGGCGCGTCTCGCTCCAGGTCCATTCGATCGCGCCCTGGTCGCCATCGACGATCAGCCGCGTCAGCTCCGCCGTGAACGCGGTGTACTCGGCGAGGTAGCGCGCGTTGGTCTCGCGCATCGTCGCCACCCCCACCCGCCGCCCGCCGGGCGAGGTGTGTACGATGTCCGGCGCGTAATCGGCGATGATCGCCTCCAGATCCTCCTCCTCCCAAGCGCGGATGCGCCGCAATAGGAAGGCGTGGACCTCATCGCGTGTCATGTCGGCACTCCTCCCGCCCCGTGCGGTGCTCCCCATGCGGCACCGACGCACTCTATGCCCAGCGCCCGCGCCTGTCAAGCCGACGTGGGCGCTGGCGTGGCGACGGCGTTGACCGCGAGAAGGGGATAGCTTCTACGGCATCGCCGCGGGGCGGCAGGCTACACCCCCGGTCACATCGGGGCGAACTGCTCGACGAGCGTGTCGGCCCACTGGCGGTTGGCGTCGATCGTCCGCCCGGCGTTGTGCGGGGTGTGGACGACGTTGTGCCGACCGAGGAGCGGGTCGTCGAGCGGCAGCGGCTCGACGTCGAAGACATCGGCGGCGAGGCTGAGCTGGTCTGCGAGGACGCGCCGCCGGAGCGCGCCCATGTCGCACACCAGGGCGCGCGTCGCCAGGACGACCAGGCAGCCGCGCGGGAGCGCGTCGATGTGCGCGGCGGTGACGAGGCCGCGGGTCTGCGCGGTCAGGGGGATCAGGGGGGCGAAGATCTCGGCGTCTCGCACCAGCCGGTCGAGGTGCCATTCGCGGCGCGCGCCCGCGCGATGGAAGCCGGGCTCGCTGGCATACGGATCCCAGGCCGCGACGTCGGCCCCCAGCATGTGGGCGAAGCTGGCGAACCGGCTGGCGATGTTGCCGGCCCCGACTACGCGGACGCGCTTGCCCGCGACGGTGCCGTTGGCAAAGCCCGGCGCGTCCCCGAACTGCTGGCCGCGCGCGCGGGGCCGGCCGACCCCACCGGGCGGGGTGTAGTCCCAGGGGGTGGTGTCGGCGAGGATCGCGTGATGGAGTTGGGGGATGCGCCGCAGGCCGCAGAGGGTCAGCGCCAGGGCGAATTCCGCGACGGATTGGCCCCAGAAGCCCTCCGAGGGCTGCCGGTAGAGGCGGACCCCGGAGGCGCTCAGGGCGGCCACGACGTCATCCCCCGGTGCCGGCTCGAGCGCGGCCTCGCGCAGACCGCTCAGCGTCGCCGCGCACGCGGGGGTGACGAGGCCGCCTAACGCGACCAGGCGCGTGACCGTGGCGGGCCGGGCGATGATGGCCCCGACCGGGCGGCGATCCGCGTCGGCGAGGCGGATGAACTCGGTCGGCCCCTGCGCGGCCCAGCGCTCGTGGAAGCGATCCGCCGCGAACGGCCAGAGGCGATCGAACTCGGGATGGACGACGATCACGCTCCGCATGGGCAACCCTCCCGCGCAGGCCCGTCGATGGGCCGCAACACCCGCTGCACCCGGCGCACCGGTGCGCGCCATCATCCGATACCGGGCGCGTTTTGTCGCGCCGCGCGACCCCCGTCGCCGGTCGTCGGTGTGGTGTCCCCGGGCGACGGCGCGTTGCCCCACGATCAGCCGTGGCGGGAAGCGCCTTAGGTGGGGGCGGCGCTGGTCACCTTCCCCCTCTCCCTGGTCGGGATGCCGCTGGCCGGTTCCGTCGGCAAGCCCCTCCTCTTCGGCGCGGCGCTCGACAGTGTGCTGTCGCTGGCGGTCTATCTGCGGATCGTCGTGCCGCTCTATCAGCCATCATGCGGCGTGCGAGCTGGGCCGTCGGCGCGGTCGAGTATGCCGCCGCCCCACCGCCCAGCTCGCCGCCCTCGGCCGGCCTATTACCAGCGCCGTCGCCGTCCATGTCGCCCGGGCCGGTGCCGAGCTTCGCGGATGTGCCGATCGGCTACTGGGCGCACGACGAGATCGGCACATCCGCCCAGCGCAAGATCACCGCCGTCTGTGCAGACGACGACCAGGGGCGGCCCTACTGCCCCGACCGGGGCGTGACGCGCGCCGAGATGGCCGTCTTCATCCTCCGCGCCTATCCCTGAATGTATTCGGATGCGACGCGCCGACGTTCCGTTAAGGAGCTGATGCTCGACACATCCCGCGAGCCCGTCCGCGCCGCGAGCCCGTCCTGCGCCGCGTGCGGGGAACCAATGCGGCGGGAGCTGATCGACGGCCAGCGGCGTTACGCCTGCTACCAGCGGGAGGCCCAGATGCGCTGCGCTACGCGTCCAGGGCGAGCGTGAAGCCCTCGTCGAGATGCTGACCTGTCTCGTCGATGAGCGGGCGCAGGAGGCGCTTCGCCAAATCGCCCAGCCCGCCGCCCGCCGCCTGGTAGTCGGCTTCGCTATCGAAGAAGAGGATCGCCAGCCCTCGCGTGCCCGCGTCGTCGTTGAGGACCATCAGTCGCCGGAATCCCCGCTGCTGCCGGAGCCACGGCAGGATCTCATCCCGCCACCGCCGGGTCCCCTCGTCGCCCTGGCCGGGGCGCAGCGCCACGCGCGTGGTGAAGGCATACATGGTGTCCCTCCGATCCGTCTCAGGACTCGATGCCGCCGTAGTGATGCTTGATACCCATCACTCTGCCATCGTGGGCGGGAACTGTCAAGAGATGATCTTGAGAAGTACAGGGCTTATGCGTGAGCATGGTGCGGGGCGACGAC
>DATCMP010000243.1:0-11176 GCA_036563365.1 Thermomicrobiales bacterium | reverse complement strand
GGCAACGGCAAGAATGGCGAGGCATAACAGGTGCTGAATGTCGCCTCAGGCTCGTCGCCCAAATCGCGCTCGGTACCGGCCAGCTTGGACGTATAGCCAAGGAGGAAATGATATTGCGCTTGTTCCGGTGTCAGCGCGGAGATCGGTGGCAGCACCCCTTCGGCATCGGCGGTCAGAAAGAGGATCGCCGCCGGGTGGCCACCCCTACCCGACTCGACTACCCCACCGATGTATTCCAGCGGATACGCGCCACGCGTATTCTCAGTCAACGAGCCGTCCTCATAGCGTGGTTCGCGCGTCGCGGGATCGAGGACCACATTCTCCATCACCGCGCCGAAGCGCATCGCATCCCAAATCAGCGGCTCTTGCTCGCGCGAGAGGTCGATCAGCTTCGCATACGAGCCGCCCTCGAAATTAAAGATCCCGTCGTCGCTCCAACCGTGCTCGTCGTCGCCGATCAACCGGCGCGTTGGATCGGTGGACAAGGTGGTCTTGCCGGTGCCCGAGAGGCCGAAGAACAGGGCGACATCCCCCACCTCGCCCATGCTCGCCGAGCAGTGCATCGGCAGCACCCCGCGCAATGGCAGCAGATAGTTCATCACCGTGAAGAGCGATTTTTTGATCTCGCCAGCATATTCGGTCCCGCCGATCAGGCACACTTTCTGTTCGAGATCGAGCGCGACGACCGTCTCCGAGTTTGTCCCATCGATCTGCGGATCGGCCAAGAAACCGGGCGCGGCCAGAACAGTGAAGTCCGGGACACGATCCGGTTGTGGGCCGAGCAGGCAATCGCGGAAGAGGAGCCGCGAGAAGTGGCTATGCCAGGCGTATTCGCCGATCACCCGGACGGTGATCCCGAATCCGGGGTCGGCGCCCACCGTCGCATCGAGCACAAAAAGATCGCGCCCCTGAAGATATTCGGCGAATTTGGTCTGCAGGCGGTCGAACGCGGCGGGCGCGAGCGGCTGGTTAACCGCGCCCCACCAAATCTTGTCGTGATAACTAGCACGATCGGCCACGAATTTGTCGCCGGGCGAGCGCCCGGTATACTTCCCGGTCTTCGCCGTCAGCGCGCCGTTCGCCGCCAATTCGCCCTCGTTGCGCCGCAACGCCTCTTCCACCAGCCGAGCGATCGGCAAATTCCAATGGATTGTGCCGTGCTGTTCGACCCCCACAATGTGGAACGGCGCGGAAACGTGTTTATCGCGATCAGTGTTCTGCTGTGCCTCCTGTCCAGTCGTTGTCACAACAGCCCTACCTTCCCTTTTCCCCCACCCACTCATCCATCTCGACGTCACCGGCAAGCGTCTTCACTCGGTTCATGCGTAGATCAGACGAATACCCGATTCTAACGCATTCTTCATGCCGTTGAGCAAGACGGTAGCAAGCAGGGAGATCGCAATGACGACATCTATCAGTAACGGCAAAGCGGCGGGCCATAGCGGCCCGCCGCGTTACGTCGCTCCTCGGTGAAGGGGTCCTGTCAGGCTACACCGCACCCAAGCGGCGACTGTTGAACGTGATTTTCGCGATGTCGAGCAGCCACGCATCGCGCTGGGGCGCGGGTTCGGCTACCGCGCCCCGGCCTTCGCCAACACCTCGCCCATCCGAGCGACCGCGAGGCTGATATTCTCCCGCGAGTTGGCGTAGGAAAAGCGCAGGTGGCCCTCGCCAAATTGCCCGAACGCGGTGCCGGAGAGGGCCGCGACCCCCGCCTCGTTCAACAGGAGGTCGGCGAGATCGGCGGAGGAACGCCCGGTGCCGCTGATATTCGGGAAGGCGTAGAATGCGCCCTCCGGCGTCAGGCATTCGACACCCGGCAGCGCGTTGAGCCCGGAGACGATCAGGTCGCGCCGCCCGCGGAACTCCTCCAACATCCGCTCCACCGAGTCCTGGGGGCCGGTGATCGCCTCTAGCCCGGCCCACTGGGTCGCGGCATTGACGCAGGAATTGGAGTTGACCTGAAGTTTCGTCACCTGCTCGGCCAACTCCTGCGGCATCACGCCGTACCCGAGCCGCCAACCGGTCATTGCCCAGGTCTTGGAGAAGCCGTCGAGGATGATCGTGCGCTTGGCCATCTCCGGCTCGGCGGCGATCGACGCGAACTCGCCGGTATAGAGCAGACGCGAGTAGATCTCGTCGCTGAGGATCATGATCTCGGGACGCTCGCGCAGGATGTTCGCCAGCCCCTCGATATCGGCCTTGGTCAGAATCCCACCGGTCGGGTTGGCGGGCGAGTTGAGGATCACGAGCTTGGTGCGGTCGGTCAGCTTGGCCTTGAACTCATCGAGGTCGAAGCGGAAGCCCTGCTCCTGACGGAGGGGCACGAAGACCGGTTTGCCTCCGACGAAATCGACCATCGACTCGTAGATCGGGAAGGCCGGATTCGGCATCACCACCTCATCGCCCGCATCAATCAGCGCGAGGATGATGAAGAACATAATCGGCTTACCACCCGGCGTCACCACCACCTGCGCCGGATCGACCTTAATCCCGCGCGACTTCGTCACATCTGCGGCGATCGCCTCGCGTAATTGGGGGATACCGGCAGCCGGGGTATAGTGCGTCTGGCCATCCCGCAGCGCACGCACGCCCGCCTCGATGATATTCTCCGGCGTGTCGAAGTCGGGCTCACCGATCTCCAGGTGGACAATGTTGCGCCCTTGGGCCTCCAACGCTCGCGCCTTCGCCAGGACCGAGAACGCCGTCTCGGTCCCCAAACGCGACATCCTGCTCGCCAATCGCATCACTACCCCTCCCAATTTGCCGCAACGATCATCTTAACCCTGCGCGGATCATAGATCATGCCGTCCCGATATGACAGCCCTCGCAGTTCAGAGAGACCATCCCGCGTCGGCCATATTTCAGGAATGCGTCATTAGCGACACCGTAGCGACACGGTAGATCGCTCCTTGCACAGTACAACATACACGCAAAGGGGCGCATCCGGAGATTTCTCAGAACAGGGTGCTGGTCCGACTTAACCTCAATGGTCCGTGGGGACCGGTCCCGTACGATCCGCGCCGGTTGTGCCCGGACGTGATGCCGATCGCCACGGACAGCCACCTCTCTTTCATGGCAAATCAAGCGCAGCGCCAGAAGAAATATTAGGGCGGTCGGGCCATCGCCAGAAGCCGTACAGCCACTTTCGGTGCGTATCGACGCGTCACCGGTCCCCTCGCGGTAGGGGCAGATAGCGAGCGAGGGAGCCGATTTCGGCAAGGACGACAACCGATAATGATCACAGCAGGCATGGGATCCCCAAGTGCCCTGCCACGACGTGAGTAGTACACATTCCTCGCGTAGCGATCGCGCGTTACAACAGTGAGCAGTGTGCGACAAGACGCTACGATGACAGGGTACGGATCGGCCCTCTCGAACTTTTCTCGTGCTTGCCCCTGGCTTCCGGCTACCGGCTATCGCCTACTGGCTACTCCCTCCGTAATCACCGGTAACGTCAGCGTGGCGTGCGGGACAATCAGCAGATCGGCCTCGGGGCCGCAACGTTCCGCGACAAGCGCCAGCGCCTCGTCCATCGTGGCGACCGCTTCCATGTGCGCGCGGCGCACCAGTTCAGGATCGTGTGCGCCGACGACGACGATCGAGCAGTGCTGCAACACCTTCGCCATCACGTAGGCGCGCTGTTGGCCGGGAGGATAGCCGTGCGCGTGGGCATCATCGATCACCGCTTGGGGGCTTGCGGCCTCGCTGAGGGCGCGATAGAAGCGCACCTCGCCCGCGCCGTCCCCAGCCCCTTCGGGCAGCGGCGCGGGTAGGATAATGATCCCGCCCTCGCGCACGGGCGGCACCGGTGCGAAGTGGAGGTACGAGGCGGCGCGGGTCGCCTGATAGAGGTTGACATCTTTGGGCCACCCGACTCCCGCGATTGCGGCGTCGTACTGGTGCGGGATCGGGGCGATGTAATGGCCGCGCCCGACACCAACGAGGTGATCGTGGACCGCCTCGGGTGCCCCGGCGGCGATGGCGATGATCTGGGCGTCGTCATCGAGGATGACGTTGACGACGAAGCGCAATCCGGCCCGCCGTGCGGCCTCGCGGACGATCGCCTGGAATGGATTGCCCTCGATCCGCCCGAGCCGCGTCGCGGGCATGTCGAGCATCTTCGGGCCGTGCGTGAACGCGATCGTCGCCTCGCCGCCGCAACCGATCGCCAGCGTCTTGCCGCCGCCGCTGTACCCGGCATACTGGTGCGGCTCTACCACGCCGGTCGCGATGATCAGATCGGCCTCATAGGCCCGGCGATTAACGACGATCGGGCAACCACCCGGTCCCGTGCCAAGATCCTGCAACGCCGCAGGGTCGCGCGCGGCGTGGTCGATGACTGCGTAGCGTGCGACAATCTCGGGGCCGAGTTTGTCGCGCTTTTCCTCCGGCGTGCTGTCGCGATGTAGGCCAGTGGCGACGATGATCGTGATATCTTCCCGCGCCACGCCTGCCGCTTCGAGTGCCGCGCAGATCGGCGGCACGAGCAAGCTATCAGGGCAGGCACGCGTCGCATCGGTAACGGCGATACAGATCCGATCGCCCGGCTTGACGAGTTGGTCGAGGCTCGGCACACCGAGCGGTGATTGCAACGCGGCGAGGATCGCACGCTCGGCTTCCAGCGGCGGTGTCGGTTGTGAGGTCACGACGGTGCCACGCATCCCGGCGGGCAACTGAAACGATAAGGTGCCATCGGCAAAGGGGACGGAATAGGTCGTCGTCATGCCTCACTCCCTCCACCGTCGCTCCACTCAGTACAGAACGCCGGGGCATCACATTGTCGTGGTTGCTCGGTCGCAACGCGGCTCCTCTGATCGTGGCGGCGCAACGGGTAGCCGTCACCAGTATGTTATCATGCCCCGATTGGGAAACCGTACTGCGCAGTGCAGCCGGTTGGGAGGCTGATGCTGGGGAGGAGCGAACGCCATGCGAGGTAAAGTCACCGTGGTCGGGGCTGGGGCCGTTGGGGCGACAACCGCCCAGTATGTCGCGCAGGGCGGCTACGCCGATGTGGTGCTGGTCGACATCGTGCCGAACATGCCTCAGGGCAAGGCCCTCGACCTGATGCAGACCGGCCCGGTGATCGGCTACAACTCGATCATCACCGGCGCGAACGAGTACGACGCGACAGCGGGCTCGGATGTTGTGGTAATCACCTCCGGGTCGCCGCGCAAGCCCGGCATGAGCCGCGACGATCTCCTGAAAATCAACATGAACATCGTCGGCTCGGTGACCCGCGAGATCGCGCAGCGCAGCCCGAATGCGGTGATCATCGTGGTGACGAATCCGCTCGATGCGATGTGCCACGTCGCCCTCAAGTCCTCCGGCTTCCCGAAGGAGCGCGTCATCGGCCAGGCCGGCGTCCTCGACTCCGCCCGCTTCCGGGCGTTCATCGCGATGGAACTCGGCGTCTCGATCGAGGATGTCACGGCGTTCGTCCTCGGCGGTCACGGCGACACGATGGTGCCGCTGCCCCGCTACTCGACCGTCGCCGGTATCCCGATCACCGAACTGATCTCGGCGGAGCGGATCGCAGCGATCACCGAGCGCACGGCCAATGGCGGGGGCGAGCTGGTGCAACTCCTCGGCACGAGTGCCTACTACGCGCCCGGTGCTTCTTCCGCCGAGATGGTCGAGGCGATCATGCTGGATAAGAACCGGATCCTGCCGTGCAGCGTCTACCTCAGTGGCCAGTATGGCGTCAACGACCTCTATGTTGGCGTGCCGATCAAGATCGGCGCGGGCGGCATGAAGGAGGTGATCGAGATCACGCTGACCGACAGCGAGCAGGCCGCATTGAACAAGTCAGCCGATGCGGTGCGCGAGCTGGTCGAGGCGATGGACCGCATCAGCGCCGCCTCGTAACAAGCGAGACTTCGCGAATTGAACGTATGAGGGCGATGCGGGCGGGGGATACCGCCCGCATCGCTCACGTTCAGGCAAGGGCATGATGACAAGCCACAATAACGACGAAGGGATGATCGGCGTTGATGAGGCTCTGCTCGCAATCCTCGAAGGGATAGAACCGCTGCCGACCGAGGAAGTGCCAATTCTCGACGCACTCGGGCTGATCTTGGCCGAGGAGATCGTCGCCGACGCCGACAGCCCGCCGTTCCGCAATTCCGCGATGGATGGTTATGCGGTGCGCGCGGCGGATCTCGCCGGGGCGAGTCGTACAACACCGGTGAGCTTACGAGTCGTGGCGGAAGGCCCGGCGGGGTACGCGCCGCGCGGCGAGGTAACGCCCGGCACGGCGATTCGGATCATGACCGGCGCTCCGCTGCCACCGGGCGCGGATACGGTCGTGCGGTTTGAGGAAACCGACGAACCGCAGCAGAAGATGAACCTAACGACGGCGAGTGTTGTACGGATCGCCATCGCCCAGGAGCCCTGGGTCAACGTACGGGAAGCGGGCGAGGACATCCACGCTGGAGAAACGGTGCTTCAGCGTGGCACACTCTTGCGTCCCGCGGAGATCGGGGTGCTGGCCTCGCTCGGGCACGCGACGGTGCGCGTCCACCGCCGACCGCTCGTGGCGATCGTCTCGACCGGCGACGAGGTGATCGACCTGGGGCAACCGTTGCAACCGGGGCAAATCCGCAACAGCAACAGCTATACCCTCGCGGCCCTCGTCCGGCGCTACGGCGGACTGCCACGCCTGCTCGGCGTGGCGCGTGACACGATCGCCGATCTCACCGCCGTCCTCGCGGCGGCGCGGGACGCAGACCTGATCATCTCCTCGGGCGGCGTCTCGGTCGGCGATTACGACATGGTCAAGGATGTCCTGCGCGCCGAGGGGCAGATCGACATCTGGCAGGTACGGATGAAACCGGGCAAGCCGTTGGCGTACGGCCGTTTGGGCGGCAAGCCATTCCTGGGCCTACCAGGTAACCCGGTCGCCGCCTACGTCTCGTTCGAGCTCTTCGCCCGCCCGATCCTGCTGCGACAACTCGGACACCCTACACTCGGCAAACCTTCGGTGCGAGCGCGCGTCACGGAGTCGGTCAATAATCGCGGCGGGCGACGGCATTTCGTCCGGGCATTCGTCAGCGACGGCCCACGGGGGCCGGAAACCCGCCCCACCGGCGACCAGGGTTCCGGGGTCTTAACGGCGCTGACCCGTGCAAATGGTCTGCTGGTTGTCATGGACGATCGGGAGAGCCTCGCCGCCGGGGAGACTGCCGAGGTTTTGCTGCTCCACCATGAACAAGGGAGCGAGCTACCGGGCGCTCACCAGCAACCCGATAGGCCCGCCGGGTAACGTTGTTTTCGCCATTCGCCTTGCACGACGCACGGAAACAGACGCTACTCAACGAGCGTCTGCGGCTGCGTCGCCCCGTTCGGGCGCTGCCACCCCTGGCACAGATTTCGCATTGGGAATAGGGGCTGCTGACTGCTCGGCATCCTCGATCGTGGCGTCTTCGATTACGCGAGTCGGCAAGAGGGCGGCGAGCCCGGCCAAGAACGCCAGCAGCAGGAAGAGATGGATGCGTAGTCCGAGAAAGCCACTCGCCATGCCGAGCACCCAGATAATCACGGACAGGAAAGCTGCGACGCAGAACATATTAATCCGTATCTAGTGTGAATACACGCGCCGCTCGATCCGTTCCGCTGATCATAGCGGGCGATCCGAGCAGCGACAATGCACGGATAGTGCGATGACGGCGATCAACGCCGAGAGGAGAGCGACGGATCATGGCGGGTACACGAATGGGACTAGCGCGCCTTCGCAGCGGTATCCCGGCGGTCGGAGATCTTTTCAGCGTCGTGCGCGAGTTGAGCTTTGATTCGCTGCGTGAAGAGGCCCAACTACCACCCCGCCTCCTGTTGGTCGGCACCGAGCAAGAATCGATTACGGCGCTCCGCGACACCCTCGCCGGCCCGAGCGGGACAAGCTTTGTCGATACCGCGTTGGTGGACGCACTGCCGAGCTATCTCGATACCTATGATGGGATCATCCTGATCAATCTCTCGCAGGCCGACCGAAACCGCCCGGCGATCCGGCAACTGCTCAACGCGGTCGAAACGGCGGGGCGGACCCTCACCTTCCAAATACCGCCGACGGTCGGTGCCGAGCGCGACACGCCGATCCCGAACGAATTGATCGATGACTTACGCAGCCGGATCGTCACGCGGCTATCACATCGCCAGATGGCGATCGGGCGCTACCTACCCGCGTTCCGCAAGCAGGCTGCGGCGGCGCTGATCAGCCAGACGTCGCGCGCGAATGCGGAGTTCGCCCTGCTGTCCAATATCCCGGCGATGATCCCGGTCGTCGGCAACCTGATGGCGGTGGGAGCCGACTTCCTGGTGCTGACTAAGAATCAGCTGATGCTGATTTACAAACTCGCCGCGCTCCACGGGCGCGACCTCGATCAGCCGTGGCAGATCTATGGCGAGATGCTACCAGTAGTCGGCGTGGGGATCTTGTGGCGTACCGTCGCGCGCGAATTAGTCTCGCTGATTCCCTTCGCGGCGGGAACGATCCCGAAGGTCATGATCGCCTATGCTGGCACAGCGGTGGCCGGGCAAGCGGCCAGCTTCTATTACACGCAAGGTGAACGACCCACGCGCGAACAGTTCCAGCAGTTCTACGCGCGTGCCGCCGAGATCGCCCGTAGCCTGCCGCTGCCCGGTCGTAACGAGGCCGAGCGTGGCAACGTGATCGAGGGGCAGTTCAGCGAGAAATCGATGGTAGAAACACCACCGGCACCACCCGAGTCTGCCGAATCTGTCGCCGAGGGGCCGACAGTCAAGGCGATGCACCCCGAGCCGTCGCAGGCGAAGCCGATAGGGAAATAACGATACTGTCGTTTGTCCAGGATCTGCCCGCACCAATGGTGTGGGCACATCCTTGCTTGCCCGGTACCATCACCCGACGAGACGCGTTATACAATGCGGGCTGTACTTCGCGCCTGAATCTGCTACACTACCGAAAGTGCATAGTGAACGTACAGCTTGACGAGGTTGGTTGCCGGGTCGCGCCAGCGATAAACGGGACAGAGCGGGAACAGCGAAAGGACTAGGACGATGGGTGCGAAGCATTGGCTCGTGCGCTGTGGTTTCACCGCTAGTGTTGCCGGAGCGGCATTACTGCTCGGCGCATGTACGCGACCCGGTGCGGGCGGCACCGAGACGCCGACGGTTGGGGCGACCGCTCGCGCAAGTGTGACGATCGCGCGCACGGCAACGCGAACCGCTTCGCCGATCGCGCCGAGTGCGGCACCGAGCACGTCAGCGGCCCCGGTTGCGACAGCGACAATCGCGCCCCCCCCCGCTACAGCCACCGTCCCCGCTGGTGGCGGGAAGAAATATGTGGTGCAGAGTGGGGACACGTTGAGCGGGATCGCTGAGCAATTCGGCGTCACGATCCAGCAGATTATCGACGCGAACTCGTTGCAAAACCCCGATCTGCTCCTGCCCGGCCAGGAATTGATCATCCCCGCACCGTAAGCAACGAAGGCACACCACGCGTCGCGTCCAGTTTCCCCGCGCGAGACCCTTGACAACCCCTCAATCACGGTGGTATCCTTCTCCTTGTCGATAGCGGGGCGACCTCTCTCCGCACTGAATGACCAATGAGGGTAAAGGGGGTGATGCTTATGAGTAGTCACGAGCTTATGGGCATTGCTATGGGTGCCGATCTGTAGCGATACGTCGCACTCGGCGATGCCCGAAAGCGATTGAAGCCGGACCAGTCTTCGACTGGTCCGGCTTTTTACTGCCTGGATAGCCACATCTCTTGCCAGCACCCTCGTTTTCGGCCTAACACCGGCGTACGGCTTCCTTAACTTCCACCCTTCATCTCCTCCCCCCGATGCTCCGCGAATACATCCTCATTCCTCACCGGTGTCATGGCTGCAACGCCTGGCGCGGGGCAAGCGGCAAAGGCGTAAAAAAACCGGGGGCCGCGCGATCGCGCGGCCCCCGGCGGAATAAACGATAGGGAGGGGTTAACTGTTGGAAGGGTCCGCTTCGGCGTCGCCCGCGCCGTCGGTGCCCTCATCGCTCGCAGCGACTTCCTCGCCCTCAGCGCCCTCTTCAGTCTCCTCGACCGGCTCCTCAACCTCGACGAGCTGGGCCTGGGAGACGGTTACCACAACCTCATCGGGCGAGGTCGCCAGAGTAACGCCTTCCGGCAGCACAAGATCGCCAGCGGTAATCTGGGAATGAATTTCCGTCAAACCGGTGACATCAACCGCGATCACAGCGGGGACGTTATCGGGGAGCGCGGTGACCTGGATTTCGGTGGCGCTCTGCACCAGAATACCGTCCTCGGACTTCACCGCCGGGGCTTCGCCGGTCAGGACGACTTGCACCGCTACCGTCAATTCGACGCGCATGTTCGGCGCGAAAAAGTCAACATGGGTCAGGTGGCGGTGATGGTAATCGTGCTGCACCTGGTGGATCAGGACGGAGCGTGTCTCGCCACCCGCGACCGTCAGGCGTAGCAGCGCCGACCTACCGAGCTGCGTATAGGCGCGCTCGATCTCTTTTGCCGCAAGGGAAATCGAATGGATACCCTCGATGCCCGGACCATAGAGTACCGCTGGGACGAGCCCTTCACGACGGAGCTTTTTCACTTCTTTGCCGACAATCGTCCGTGGCTGGGCAGTCAACTCATATGTTGCCATCCGCATCCCCTTCCTCGTGCTGTTCTCGTCGATCATCAAGACGCCTGGCCCTGCCGTGAACAATCACGGGGACACGCGCGGCGAGACACACAGAAATCGCGCCCAACGCGATATACGCGCGGTGGCGCGAAGCGGCGTCGAGTATAGCAGAAGCGGACATTGCCGCGCCACCGCCGAGCGAACGGGATTAGCCGAAAGCGGCGATGACGACGATTCCGCCAAAGATCAGGAGTGCGCCGATCGTACGTGTCAGGCCGAAATGCTCGTCGAGCCAAAGCCAACCGACGATCGCGGCGAAAACGACGCTGATCTCGCGCACGGCACCGGCATAGGCTACCGGTGCCTGTGAGTACGCGAAGAGGACCAGCATGTACGTCGCCAAGTTCAGGACGCCGACGGCAACGATTTGCGGCCAGCTCACCCGCCACTCGGCGAACAGCGCTGCCGGGCGATAGCGCACAACGATCATCGGCGTACAAAAAATGGCGCTGAGGCCCAGAATCAGGATGGTGTACGGCACCGGCGACACAAAACGAACC
>DATCMP010000220.1:0-7237 GCA_036563365.1 Thermomicrobiales bacterium | reverse complement strand
GGCAAGACCCCACGATCACGCAGTTCGGCGGGCCATTCGCCTACGAACGCTTGCGCCGACGACTGGGCCAGTGGGCGGCGTTGGGCAAACCACGCCTCAACGATCTGCGCGTCCTCGTCTTGCCCCAAGGCAGTGGCCTGCCCTCCCCGCCCGGCACGTTCACTATCGAACACCCGCACGCGACGTTCGTGCTCACCGGGCGGGATGGCCGCCCGTTATCGGCACAATGACGTCGAGCAACGCGCCGGGAATCGTCGCCCGCGCCGACAAGCAGCCGACATAGGTGGACCATTTGGCTATCCCCCCGCAACGGTCGATCCGCTATCCTCAGTGAATGACAATAACGCTGACGCACAGCGGCGCTACCACGCGCCCGCTTGCCACCAGGGAGGATCGATGCCTCATCCTCGGATCATCACCGGGCCACACCGAGCGAAGCCAGCACCCTGGCTCGCCCTATTCCTGCTCCTAACTTGCATCACCGCGTGCAGTGGCAGCACGACCGCCACGATCCCGCCGCCAACGGCGACAATCGGTGCGGGTCCCAGCCCGACGGCAGCGAGCGCAGCCGCAGCAACCACGCGACCACCAACGCCCGCAGCGGCTTCGCCACGCCCGGCAACGACCACTCCGGCACGTAGCACCACGACGCGATCGGCGGCGGCCACCGCGACACGCGCCGCGACCACGGCGGCAACCGCGGGATCGGCGACGGCCAGTGCCCGGGCATCGAGCACAATCGGCAGCCAGTCGGGGTTCGTCCGTAGCGGTCTGGATGGGGAGGCACTCACGGCCATCGTAGCCGGAGGAAAAGAGGGCAAGGTCCTCTACGCCGGGGGCAAAGGGGTCTGGCGCTCGACCGATGGTGGGCAGACGTGGACAGTCGCCAAAACCGCGGAAGAGGCCCCCGCTGTCTCGACGATCGTGATCGCCCCTAGCGATCCGGATACCGTCTACATCGGCGTCAGCCAAGGCTGTGGGAAAGTCGGTCGGCAAACGGGGTTCGTGACGACCAACGGCGGGGAGAGCTGGCGCGCACTGGGTCAAAATATCGGTAGCCTGGTCGTGGACCCGCAAGATGCCCGGAAGCTTTACGCGGTCGGTTGCAGCGGCGTGCAGATCAGCACCACCGGCGGCACCGACTGGGATACGCTGAGTAACGCGGGGGTCATCGATTACACCCCGACCTTGATCGGGATGTCCGCAACGGATCCCCAGGCCCTGTACGTCGTCTATGCCAGCGAAGGGGGCACGCTTAAGCTGCGGCGCAGCACCAACGGTGGCACGACCTGGCAGGAGATCCCCCTTAGCAGCAAGGCGTTCGGGCCGCTCGCGCTGGTGGTAAGCAACCCCAATACCGTGTTCCTCTCCACCTTGGTGGGGGTCTACCGTACCCTCGATGGTGGCGCGCGCTGGTCGGTCCTCACCGAGGGAGGCTTGGAAGCCACCGAGCCCACCCGCCCGCCCGCGAATAGCCCCGAGGGTTTCCGCCTCAACAATGCGTTGATTATTGACCCAACGCAGTCGAGTACCCTCTGGCTCGGCACCGGTTCCGGTAAAACCAGGGGGGTCGGCGTCTTCCGCAGCCTCGACAATGGCGAGACCTGGAAGCGCACCGGCACCGGAGTTGACGGCCGTATCGTGCAGGGGTTCGCCTTCGCCACCGCACGCACGACGAAAATCCTCTACGCCGCTACCGATGACGGCGTCTGGGTGTACAACGTGACGAACATCCGGTAGCGCTAGACGAGCGCGATACGCCCCCGGGCAACAGCGAAGCGCCCACCCGGCGTGAGCGGGCGGGCGCTTCGTCTTGAGCGTCGGCCTAATGTTGAAGCACGGCTCGCGACAGGGCGAGGCTGGCATGAACCGCACAAACGCCCCGATGTATGTCACGTCCTCGGGTCGATTATCCGGCGAATAGATCGAGCGTCATAGCCAGCAGGCTGAGGGCGACATAGAGGCCACCCATCGCCGCGATGAACCCGAAAACGAGCAGGAGCTTCCCCTCGGCCCAGAGCATCGCGCCCACCCCGAATTCCAGCAACCCGGCGGCCAGACCACCCATGACCAAGTAGAGGAAGATTGTCGAGCCTAACGGTGCATCCATCATATCCATCATTATCGCTGCAAGAATCGCCCAGCCGCCTCAGTCGTGGCGATCGGAGAGGAAGGCAATGTGCGTCGTCTACTGCCCCCTGCCGACTACTACGTTACCATCATAACGGTTCGCCACCCCGTTGACTAGCCGTGATCGGGATAAACCGACGACGCGGGTCGACGGTTGCGGATGGCGACGCGACCATCGGCGATGGCGAGCGCAACGTGCTCACGGCGTAGAAAGACGAAACGCGGCTGGCGGAAAACCCGCGCACCGCGTCGTCGTTCAGTCGTCCCCGGATACCAGTTCGCGAGAAAAACGTCGGAAAATTGCGGTCATATAACAGCCTGGGCCTTACACCATCCCGTCAGGAGCCACGCCGTTGTGTCCCCTGCCCTGCCCCGCCCAAACCAGGCGGGGTATCACCCTCACCAGTAACGCCAGGAGTACCGTCGAAAAACGCCTATTGAGACCAAACTCCCGCCAACACATGTAACAAGAAATGCCGCTTACCGTCGAAATTCAGCCCGCCCGATAAGGTCCGTCCGCGCATTTCCCTCTCGCCCGCCGCGCTGTCGTCTCCGTCGTCTCCTTCGCGGCGGCGCTTCATTACGCATAGTGTAGGGCAGGCCGACGTCGCGCACATCGGGCGGGTGAGGGGGAAGGGAAACGAAAGTCGGAGGGGTTCGATCTCCACCGGAGGGGGGAGCCGCTGCCATCCTTCCGGTGGAGCGCGCCACACGCGCGCGAGCAGGGGCACGATGCGCTGCGGGGCGCGACCGGCACGCAGCAGCTCGACACCGGTCTACGCACGATCCCGTATCGGTCGCCGCAGCGTGGTCGTGGAAATGCCATTATCGGCGTGTTAGGCTCTCCGCGATAGCGGGATGAAACGATACCGCCCGGCCTCCTCGAAGCCGGATACGCACGCGAAAGGACAGAGCTTGGCAGCCACGGCGCGCGAGATAGCAGGGATCACGGCGGGTGTGGCGGCGGGCGTGATCGGGCTTGCCGCTACCCTGCTTACAACGGTAGTACGCCGACCGCTACCGCAAACCTCGGGGGCATTGACAGCGCCGGGCTTACTCGCCCCGGTAGAAATCCTCCGCGACCGCTGGGGCGTGCCGCACATCTATGCGCGCAACAATGCCGACCTCTTCTTCGCGCAGGGGTATGTCCACGCCCAGGATCGTCTCTGGCAGATGGAGTTACAACGCCGCACCGGCCTCGGCCAACTCGCCGAAATCCTCGGGCCGATCGCCCTGGAGTCCGACCGTTTCCTCCGCACGCTCGGCTTCGGGCGCGTTGCCCGCCAGGAAGCGACCGCGATGTCGGGGGCGGAGCACGAAGCGGTGACCGCCTATTGCCGCGGCGTCAACGCGTTCCTCGCCGCCAACAAGCGGCACTTGCCGATCGAGTTCACGCTGCTGCGCTGTCGGCCACGGCGATGGGAGCCGACCGACATCTTCGCCTTCGGCAAGGTCATGGCGCTCAATCTCTCGTTGAACTGGACGAGCGAGATTTTGCGCGCCCAAATTGTCGCGACGCGCGGCGCGGCGCGGATGGCGGCCCTCGACCCGACCTACCCTCCCGATCAGCCGCTCGCGATTCCGGGCGACGCCGACGACAACGCCACGCTCGGTGCCGATATGTTGCGCGCAATCGCGGCGCTCGATCCGTTCGCTGGCGGCCAAGATGGCACTCAGGGGAGTAACGCCTGGGTCGTCAGCGGTGCCCGGACGACGAGCGGCGGCCCGCTCCTCGCGAACGATCCGCACCTCGCGCTGCAAATGCCCGCCCTCTGGTACGAGAACCATCTGATCGGCGGCGACTACGCGGTGACCGGCGCGAGTATCCCCGGCACGGTGGGCGTGATCATCGGGCACAACGAGCGGATCGCCTGGGGCGTCACCAACGGCATGAACGACGTGCAGGATCTCTACATCGAGCGTTTCGACCCTGCCGAGCCGCACGGCACGCGTTACGAGTTCCGCGGAGGATGGGCGAAGGCCACCGTCGTCCACGAGGAGATCGCCGTTCGCGAACGCGCTTTGGGGAACCGCTATCGTACCGAGATACTCCCGGTGCGGATCACGCGCCACGGCCCGATCATCTCGCCATTGGTGCCGGACGATGCCACGACAAGCCATGTGCCGGGGGAGGCGCTGGCGCTCCGCTGGACGGCGCTCGAACCGGGCGGGATCCAGCGCGCGGTCCTCGCGCTCAATCGCGCCCGCGACTGGGTATCTTTTCAGGCGGCCCTCACCGACTGGACGGTGCCGCCACAGAATTTCGTCTATGCCGATGTGGAGGGGCAGATCGGGTATGCCCTCGGCGGGGCGATCCCGCGTCGCGCACAGGGGGACGGGCGTCTGCCGGTCCCCGGCTGGACGGGCGAGTGGGAATGGACCGGCACGATCCCGCCGGAGGAGAACCCGCACGTCCTCAATCCGGCCAGCGGCTACATCGTCAGCGCGAACAACCGGATCGTCGGCGACGATTATCCCCACCCATTGCCGGGCGAATGGCTACCGGGCTATCGTGCCGCACGCATCCGCGAAGTCCTCTTGCGCGTGCCACGCCACGATGCGGCCTCCTTCGCGCGCCTGCACAACGATAACCACAGTCTGCCGGGCCGCATACTCAGGGATCTCGCGCGCGCCAGGAAACTACCGGTCGCATCCGACGAT
Organism: Thermomicrobiales bacterium; assembly: GCA_036563365.1. Taxonomy (GTDB): domain Bacteria; phylum Chloroflexota; class Chloroflexia; order Thermomicrobiales; family CADCWN01; genus CADCWN01. The sequence continues at coordinate 2,446 of DATCMP010000220.1, read as the reverse complement.
CGATTTGCGATTTTGGTGCGCGATATCCTCGCCGCCTGGGACACCCTGCTCACCGCCGACAGTGTGGCCGCGCTGATCGCCACGACCCTCACCGGGCAACTCCTGCAGCGCACCTACCGGGAGCTGGCCGATCCCCTCGCGACCGTCACCGGCCTCGGGGCGTTCGCCGGCCTACCAGGGAAGACCTTCCTCCAGCGGGCATTGCCGCGTGTCCTGGATCTCTTCACAGGCGGCGAAGGTTCCTGGCTGGCGGCGGGCGATACCCCGGAGGCGATCCTGCGCGATGCCTGGACGGCGACCATCGAGGAGCTGCGGAGCGCCTGGGGCACCGATCCGACACAGTGGCGCTACGGTCTCGCGCACCATTTAACGCTGCGCCACCCGCTCGGGGCGTTCCGCCCGCTCCACAGGCTGTTCAATCGCGGCCCCTACGCCGTTGGGGGCGATCTGAACACGGTCACCATGGGGTATCGCACCACCGCCCCGAGCGGGATCGAATCGTATACCGCGCCCTCCTATCGCCAAATCTGCGACCCGACCACCTGGGATCAGAGTCGCAGCAGCTATCCGGGTGGGCAAAGCGGGCACCCCGCCAGCCCACACTACGACGATCTGATCGCCCCCTGGCTGGAAGGTAGGTACCACCCGAACCTCTGGACACGCCCGGCGATCGAAGAAGCCACGGTGGCACGGCTGAATCTCACCCCAGCAGAATAAGTAAAGGTCGGCGGGATTGTACCGCCGACCTTGTTTGTCGCTGGACGGATATCCGCTCAGGCGTGGCCGTTGCCATTCACCGCCGTAGCGCTCGGCGTCGGCGACAGCGGAGCCACACCGGGCAAGTTCGCGGCATCAAGCCCGAACTTCTGCGCGAATTCACGGCGCTCGCGTTTGCCGATCCGCTCCCAATCTTCCGGGCGGATCGGCTCACCGCGCAGGGCGCGCGTCACGATCGCGCGCTCCGCCGCGGACAGGGTCGTAGCATCCCGGCTGTAATCGATGAATGCGCCATACGCCACCGGCGCGAGCCGCTGCACGATCAGGCAGATCGCCTCGGCGTAGATCCGGATCTCGAATTGGGCGTGAGCGTCGGTGCGGAGGCCGAGGAAGTGGAAGAGATTGTGGAGGTTCAGCTTCCAGTACCACTCGGTGTAGATTGACACCGGGAGGGCGATCCGCGCCAACTCGCGCGCAATCTCCGCGTCGATCAATTCCTGATAGCCCGCATAGGCTTCGCGCTGCCCCGCCAGGAGCAATTCGCGCACCCGCTCGCGCAAGCCATCCGGCACTTCAGTCGTGCTACGTCCCTGCTTGTTATCGTTGCTCTGGAAACTGATCTGCGTGTCGTCCGGCAGATACATCTCATCGGAGAGGATCGAATATCTTCCTGAAATTTCATTCGCGCTCGCGGTTCTATGACGGACCCACTGCCTCGCGACGAAGATCGGAGCTTTGATGTGCAACTTCACCTCGACCATCTCGAATGGTGAGGTATGTTTGTGGCGCAGGAGATAGCGGATGAGCGCTGCGTCCTCGCTGCGCTTCTTCGTGCCCGCACCATACGAGACGCGAGCAGCTTGGACGATGGCGGCATCGTCGCCCATATAGTCGACCAGCCGCACGAAGCCGTGATCGAGCACCGGGATCGGCACGCCGAGGATCGCGTCGACTTCCGGGACGGTTGGTCGCGGCAGCGGTGGCACCGACTCGTCGAACCGCAACGCCTCGATACTACTCACGCTGCCCATCATGCGCTCCCTCTCTGATCGACATCGACATAGTGGCGGGGATTCGGACCGTATCATTCGTACGTCAGGTTAGTGTACGTACACGACTGCCTCTCGTCAAGAGTACCGCGCGAGGTATGAACGCAAAAAGGGCCGAGCATACCGCAGCACAGATGCCCCACGACATCCACTTCTACGCTACGTCAGCCCTCGGTTCGATCTTTGTCGTTCGCTACCGGTACCAGCCACCCGTGGCGATCGTCTCCAGGCCCATCAGTCCCAGTTGCACGACATAGGGTGTGCCCGCATTCTCGGGGTGATATTCGAGGCGGGCGCGCTCGAAGTACTGCACAGTGTAGGTCTTCCCGTCGGCCTGATTGACCTCGCGCAACTCTTCCGAGATCGGGTAACCGAACGAGGCCAACCCGCCGCGCGCTTTCCAGTAGAGGTAGAACGAGCCGCCGAGGTTGTGCCCCGTCTCATTGAAGTAGATCATCGTCGGCTCCGGCGTCGGGGTCGGCGTGGTCGGCGCGGTCGGCGTCACCGGGGTGGACGTACAACTCGCTTGGACCGGGCAAGTGGTCGGTGTCGCCCGCGCGGTTGGCGTCCCTGCCGGACGCGGTGTCGGCGTCGGCGTGATCGGGGTCGCTTTCGGGAAGGTGCGATCTTGCGTCAAGTAGGCCGTCAGCAGGCCCAGCTCAACCTGATAGTTCGGGTCG
>DATCMP010000216.1:0-3398 GCA_036563365.1 Thermomicrobiales bacterium | reverse complement strand
ACAGGCATGGCGAAGCAGCGATTCGAGCGGACGAAGCCGCACATCAACGTGGGGACGATCGGGCACGTGGACCACGGGAAGACGTCGCTGACGGCGGCGATCACGAAGGTGCTGGCGCTGCGGGGGGCGGCGCAGTACACCGCGTATGACCAGATCGACAACGCGCCGGAGGAGCGGGCGCGGGGGATCACGATCGCGATCCGGCACGTGGAGTACCAGACGGAGGCGCGGCACTACGCGCACGTCGACTGCCCGGGGCACGCGGACTACATCAAGAACATGATCACCGGGGCGGCGCAGATGGACGGGGCGATCCTGGTGGTGAGTGCGCCGGACGGGCCGATGCCGCAGACGCGGGAGCACGTGCTGCTGGCGCGGCAGGTGCAGGTGCCGGCGCTGGTGGTCTTCCTGAACAAGGTCGACATGATGGACGACGAGGAGCTGCTGGAGCTGGTGGAGCTGGAGGTGCGCGAGCTGCTGTCGGCGCAGGAGTTCCCGGGGGACGACGTGCCGATCGTGCGCGGGTCGGCGCTGGCGGCGCTGGAGTCGACGTCGACGGACATCGGGGCGCCGGAGTACGCGCCGATCCTGGAGCTGATGCGGGCGGTGGACGAGTACATCCCGACGCCGGAGCGGGCGGTGGACCAGCCGTTCCTGATGCCGGTGGAGGACGTGTTCGGGATCAAGGGCCGGGGCACGGTGGTGACCGGGCGGATCGAGCGCGGGCAGGTGAAGGTCGGGCAGGAGATCGAGATCGTCGGGATGGCGGAGGGGGCGCCGCGCAAGGTGGTGGTCACCGGGGTGGAGATGTTCCAGAAGACCCTGGATAGCGGGCTGGCGGGGGACAACGTCGGCTGCCTGCTGCGCGGGGTGGAGCGGGACGACATCGCGCGCGGGCAGGTGCTGGCGCAGCCGGGGTCGATCAAGCCGCACAACAAGTTCAAGGCGGAGGTCTACGTGCTGTCGAAGGAGGAGGGCGGGCGGCACACCCCGTTCTTCCCGGGCTACCGGCCGCAGTTCTACGTGCGCACCACCGACGTGACCGGCTCGATCGGGCTGCCCGCGGGGGTGGAGATGGTGATGCCCGGGGACAACATCCAGATGGACGTGGAGCTGATCATGCCGGTGGCGGTCGAGGCGGGGCTGCGCTTCGCCATCCGCGAGGGCGGCCGCACCGTCGGCGCCGGCGTCGTCACCGAGATCACCCAGTAGGCAGTAGAGGATAGGGGGCAGTCATGGCCACGACGAAGAAGCCGAGCCAGAAAATCCGCATCCGCCTCAAGGCCTACGATCACAAGATCCTTGATCAGGCGGCGGTCAAGATTGTCGAGACGGCCGAGAGCACCGGCGCGAAGGTGGCCGGCCCGGTGCCGTTGCCGACGCGGATCGAGCGCTACACCGTCATGCGTTCGCCGTTCGTCGACAAAGATTCGCAGGAGCACTTCGAGATGCGGACGCACAAGCGCCTCATCGACGTGCTTGAGCCGAGCCAGAAGACGATCAGCGCGCTGATGCGCTTAAATCTTCCCGCCGGTGTGGATATCGAGGTCAAGCTCTAAGCAGCGATGAACGTGTAACCGCCGCCGCATCGGCGGCGGGGCGCACGCTATCGATATGGGCCGGCAGGTCGTCGGCGCGCTCACGCTCGTTACGAGCCAGGATAAAGGTGCTCTACCGAGCCACTGGGGAAGGGGACCGTAGACAGATGATCGAGGGATTAGTCGGACGCAAGTTGGGGATGACACAAATCTTCAACGAGCAAGGCGAGACGGTGCCGGTGACGGTGCTGGAAGTCGGTCCGTGCGTCGTCACGCAGATCAAGACCGTCGAGAAAGAGGGCGTGCGTGCGGTGCAACTGGGCTTCGGCTTCAAGAAGCGCCTGAACGAGCCGGAACGCGGTCACCTGAAGGCCAGCGGTGCCCAGTCGCGTCACCTGCGCGATATGAAGAATGATGGCGACGACGAGTACACCGTCGGCCAGACGATCGATGCGTCGTTCTTCAGCGTCGATGACGAGGTTGACATCACCGGTACTTCTAAGGGTAAGGGCTTCCAGGGCGTCATGAAGCGCCACGGCTTTAAGGGTGGCCCGAAGACGCACGGTCAGTCCGACCGCTCGCGCGCGCCCGGTTCGATCGGTGCGACCACGACGCCGGGTCGCGTCTTCAAGGGCCAGCGGATGGCCGGCCACATGGGCCACGAGCGCGTGACCGTGCAGAACCTCCGCGTCGTGCGGGTGGATGCCGAGCGCAACGTGCTTCTGGTCAAGGGTTCCGTCCCCGGCCCGAATGAAGGGTTGTTATTGGTGCGTCGTGCGGTTAAGCGTCGTGAGGCGGCGGCAGTGAAGTGAGAAGTTAGAAGGGATGACTGGGGTGCGGATAATACGTCAATCTCGCCCCCGCTGATACACTTCTCACTTCCGTTGGAGAACGACGATGCAGATAGATGTCATCAACCTAAGCGGTGAAGTCACCGGCCAGATCGAAGTCAGTGACTTCATCTTCGGTATCGAGCCGAATACGGCGGTGATGCACCAGGCGCTGGTGCGCCAGCACGCCAACAAGCGTCTCGGTACCCACAGCACCAAGACTCGCGGCGAAGTCAGCGGCGGCGGTCGCAAACCCTGGAAGCAGAAGGGGACCGGTCGCGCCCGCCAGGGTTCGACCCGCGCGCCGCATTGGCGTCACGGCGGTATCGTCTTCGGTCCGAAACCGCGCGATTATACGCAGGATTTGCCGAAGCGGATGCGCCGTCTCGCGTTGCGCTCGGCCCTTTCCGACAAGGCGCGCAACGGCCAGCTGCTGGTCATCGAGTCGTTCGCCGAGTTGGAAGGGCGCACGAAGGCGATGCTGGTATTCCTGGGACAATTTGGCGAGGTGCGCGGCAATATGATCGCCACCGGGGCGAAGCAGGAGAACCTGATCCGCGCCGCGTCGAACCTGCCCGAAGTCAAGACACTCCTGGTGAACTACCTCAATCTGCACGACATGATGAAGAACGGTCGGCTTATCCTTGATCGCGAGGCGATCGGCTACATCGAGCAGACGTGGGGCGAGGAGAGCGAAGAGCGTCTGCGGATGGTCAGGAGGGCGGCGTAATGGCGAATATCCAGAGTCACCACGATGTGCTGATTCGCCCGCTGATCACCGAGAAAGGGACCCGGCTGATCGAGCAGGGTCAGTACACATTCGAGGTGCATCGCGAGGCGAATAAGATCCAGATTCGCGAAGCGATCGAGAAGACCTTCAACGTGAAGGTGAAGGCGGTCAATACGCTAAACATGCCGCGTAAAGAGCGTCGGCGTGGCCGGGTTATCGGCTCGGTTCCTGGTTGGAAGAAAGCGATTGTCACCCTGCACGCGGGGCAGACGATCGACATCTTCGAGGCGTAGCACGCCG
>DATCMP010000209.1:0-2341 GCA_036563365.1 Thermomicrobiales bacterium | reverse complement strand
CCGATCACCCCGTAGTGTGCGCCCCTCTCCCTTTAGGGGCGGGGTAATCTCACCACGATTGCGGCGCGGGGGCGAGCGGGGTAAGCTGATGCCTTGAGCATTGAATGGCGCTGTGCGGCGTGGGGAGGGTGTGGTGTCGGCGGAGCAGTTAAAGGAGTTGGCGGCGCGGGCGGCGGTGGCGAGTATCGATGCGGGGATGCGGGTGGGGCTGGGGACCGGCTCGACGGCGTCCCATGCGGTGCGGGCGCTCGGGGAGCGGGTCGCGGCGGGCCTGACGATCGTGGGGGTGCCGACCTCGGAGGCGACGGCGGCGCTGGCGCGCAGCCTGAACGTGCCGCTGACGGAGCTCGATGCGGTCGAGGCGCTGGATGTGACGATCGACGGCGCGGACGAGGTCGATCTGGACACGTTCGCGGTGATCAAGGGGTTCGGTGGGGCGCTGCTGCGCGAGAAGCTGGTGGCGCTGGCGACGATCCGTCAGATTATCATCGTCGATGAGAGCAAGGTCGCTGCCGACGGGTTGACGAAGCAGGTGCCGGTGGAGGTGGTGCCGTTCGGGGCTGCCCATACGGTGCGGGCGCTCGAACGGCTCGGGGCCAAGCCGACGCTGCGGCTGCGCGATGGCGCGCCGTTCGTCACCGACGGCGGGAACTGGATCTTCGATTGCGATTTCGGGCCGCTGGCCGACCCGGCGGGGCTCGCGGCGGCGATCAAGGCGATCTCGGGGGTGGTCGATCACGGCCTGTTCATCGGGATCGTCGAGACGGTGCTGGTGGCGGGCGCGGGCGGGGTGCGGACGTATCGGCGGGAATGACGAATACGTACGAAGTACGAAGTCCCGATGAACGGGATCGGGATACGAACGACGAAGTGGGACGGGGGTAGGGCGGAGGTGGGTAGGCTGCTGGCGACTGAATCCCCATGAAGGGGACAATGGTCGCGCCTTGCGGGCGCTCACGCACCACAAAGCCGCCCTGCGGCGGCTAGACCTGGATGAGAGAGGGTGCCTTACCGGTTAGGTGCCGCGCCAATAGCGGACCTAGTCCGCGAAGGCGGGCTTCGTGGCCCGCAGGCTCGCGAGACGCGACCATTGTCCCCTTCATGGGGATTCAGTCGCCAGCCACTTCCGCTTCGACATACCCCACCACCTCTACCTAGTGCCGAATCTTGCCAGCGAAGGATGGAGTTATGGACCTGACGCGGTTGCTGATCCCGATCGTGTTCGGGGTGGCGCTGCCGTTTCTCAATCGGCGCGTGGCGAGCCGGGTGAGTTTCGGGCGGTATCTGTTGCGGATGGTGCTGCTGCCGGGCGCGTTCGCGCTCGGGTTGTGGCTGCTCGATCTCGCGTCGGGGGGGACGGCGTTGCGCCTGTGGGGGCCGTCGATCCTAGCGTTCGCGATTGCGGGGCTGGTCGGCTATGGGCTGGCGCGGGCGACCGATCGCTCAGGCACGCGCGTATAGGGATTGCGGACGAGGGGTGACAGTGATGCAAACGCGACCGTTCGCGACGGAGGCTGATTACGCGCAACTGCGCCGGTTATTGGTGGCATCGGTCGCGGAGGGCTACGAGGCGCACTATTGCACGATCGGCGATCTCGATTGGTGGCGCTACACCGACAACGATCCGGCGGGGATCGCGGTGACGCAGCTCTGGTTCACGGCGGATGGCACGCTGGTCGGCTGCGCGTGGCCGGTGGGGGCCGAGGTGATCCTGCTCAGTCATCCGCGCTACCGGGCGGTCGAGGGCGAGATGTTGGCCTGGGCGGAAGCGCGACGGCGCGAGCGCGCGGCGATCGAGGGCGCGCCATTGACCCTCAGCATCAACGGCTATGATGGCGATGCGACGCGGCTCGCCCTCCTGCGCGAAAGCGGCTATAGGCGGAGCGGGCGTTGTTATCGTTATCGGCGACAGGCGCTCGATCGGGTTTTGGACGCGCCGACCTTGCCGAGCGGCTATGCGGTGCGACACCTGCGCGGCGAGGACGAGGTGGCGGCGCGGGTGGCGGTCCACCGGGCGGCGTTCGCGCCGTCGCGGATGACGGTCGAGAAGCACCGCGCGGTGATGGCCGCGCCGACCTACCGACGGGAACTCGATCTGGTGGTAACCGCGCCGGATGGATCGCTCATGGCGTATGCGCTGGTCTGGTTCGACGCGGAGAACCGGATGGGTGTCTTCGAGCCGGTTGGGACAGACCCGGCGTACCAACGGCGGGGTCTGGGGCGCGCGGTGCTGACCGAGGGCTTGCGGCGGTTGCGGGCGCTCGGGGCGCAGATCGCCTATATCAACACCAATGGTGACAATGGGGCGGCGAATCGGCTGTACGATGCGGTCGGGTTTCGG
>DATCMP010000208.1:0-4612 GCA_036563365.1 Thermomicrobiales bacterium | reverse complement strand
GTCTGCACGATCATCGGCGAGGGCGGCAGCGGCGGGGCCCTGGCCCTTGGCGTCGGCGACCGGGTGTTGATGCTCGAGAACGCGATCTACTCGGTCATCAGCCCCGAGGGGTGCGCGACGATCCTCTTCAGGGATGCGACGAGCGCGCCGCGTGCCGCCGAGGCGTCGCGGCTCACCGCGCGCGAACTGCTCAAGCTTGGCGTTGCCGACGCGATCGTACCCGAACCCGCGGGTGGTGCCCATACCGACCCCGAGGCGACCGCCGCCGCCTTGAAGGGGGCGTTGGTCGCTCACCTCGATTCGTTGCAAGGCGCGACCGGTGCCGAACTCCTCGCGTCGCGCTACGCGCGTTTCCGCGCGTTCGGCGATTTCAGCGAGGGCGCGCTGAAAGCCGGTACAGCGGCCTAAGAACAGGAGACACGGAGAGGGCCGGGGGCGGATGATTGTTCACAGGCAACCCGACTCGGTGACTTCTCCGAACTTTATTCGTCATTCGTCATTCGTCATTTGGTCATCTTGGTCATCTTGGTCATCATAGAAGGGGGTAATAGTGTCCGATCGTGATGATATGCCGGATGTGGCGACCGTGCAGCAGGTGCTGAAAGAGGCGAAGGATCTCGTTCGCGCGCTCGAAGGGACCGCCACGAGCCGGGTGCGAATCAGCGCGGGGGCGTTCGCGATCGAGATCGAGCGCGAGGGTGTGCCGATCGTCGGCGGTGCTGTCGCCGCGCCGACGGCAAGCTCGGGCGGTGGCGTGGCGACGGCCGCACCGGGCCTGATGCCGGTTGTCTCGCCGCTCGTCGGTGTCTTTTACTCCGCCGCTTCGCCCGGCGCGAAAGCGTTCGTGCAGATCGGGGATCGCGTCGAGCGCGGCCAGGTGGTCGGGATCGTCGAGGCGATGAAGGTGATGAATGAGGTCACCAGCGACTATCGCGGCGTGGTGAAAGAGATTCTGGTCAGCAACGGCGATGCGGTCCAGTACGATGAACGCCTGATGCTGATCGACACCAACGGCGGTGAGTGAACGCGGAATGACGAGTGACGAGTGACGAGTGACGAATAGGCTGTGTGGGAGAAAGGCTAGGCTGAATAGCTCCCGCCGATTCCTTATCCGTCATTCGTCACTCGTCACTCGTCACTGGAGATATGTGTGTTCAAGAAGGTATTGGTCTGTAATCGCGGCGAGATCGCCCTGCGGATCATTCGGACCTGCCGCGACATGGGGATCAAAACGGTGCAGGTCTACTCGAAGGCCGACGCCGATTCGCGACCGGTCGAGTTGGCCGATGAGGCGATCCTGATCGGGCCACCGGCGGCGGGTCGCAGTTATCTGAATATCCCCGCGATCATCCAGTCGTGCCTGATGACCGGGGCCGATGCCGTGCATCCGGGCTACGGCTTCCTCTCCCAGGATACCTACTTCGCGGAGATCTGCCGCGACTCGGGCATCACCTTCATCGGCCCCTCGCCCGAGGTGATGGAGCAGATGGGGGATAAGTCATCGGCGCGCAAGCTGATGGCCGACGCGGGACTGCCGGTGCCAGGCGGCACGGAACGCCCGCTCTCGGGCTACGACGAGGCCCGCACGCGCGCCGACCAGATCGGCTACCCGGTTATCCTCAAGGCTTCCGCCGGGGGCGGCGGGCGTGGGATGCAGGTGGTCTGGGAGCGCGGCCAGTTGGCCGAGGCGTTGGAGGATGTGCGGAATACGGCACAGGCGGTCTTCAAGGACAACCGCGTCTACCTGGAGAAGTTCATTCGCAGCGCTCGCCACGTCGAGATCCAGGTGATGGGCGATCGGCACGGCAACGCGATCTACCTGGGCGAGCGCGATTGCTCGATCCAGCGTCGGCAGCAGAAGCTGATCGAGGAGTCGCCCTCGACCTACATCGACGATGATCTGCGGCGGCGGATGGGCGAGGCGGCGGTGGCCGGTGCGAAGGCGATCGGCTACGAGAGCGCCGGGACGATGGAGTTCCTGGTCGATCCCGACAGGAATTTCTACTTCATGGAGATGAATACCCGGATCCAGGTCGAGCATCCGGTGACCGAGACGACGACCGGTCTGGACCTGATCGAACTGATGATCCGGGTCGCGGCGGGCGAACCGCTGCCCCTGAAGCAGGAGGATATTCGTCCGCAGGGCCACGCGATCGAGTGCCGGATCAACGCCGAAGATCCGGCGCGGGGCTGGGCCGGGGCGAGCGGCACCCTGACACGTTTCATCCCGCCGGGCGGCCCGCGCGTGCGGGTCGATACGCACGGGTACAGCGGCTATACCGTGCCGCCGTACTACGATTCGCTGCTGGCGAAGGTGATCGTGCGCGGCAAGGATCGCGAAGAGGCGCTGGATGTGATGCTCCGCGCCTTGCGCGAGTTCGCCTGCGAGGGGATCACGACCACGATCCCCTTTCATCAGCAGTTGCTGGCGCATCCGGTCTTCCGCAGCGGGGACTATCACCTCGATTTCTTGGAGAAGTACATGGGCGATGACGGGAACTTGCGCGCGGATGCCATCGGCTGAGCGCCCTGTCGCCTGAGTCCCGTGAGGAACGGTCAGAAAGGGAACGATGATGAGCGAGCAGATCAGCGCACTCCAACAGGAATTGGCCGAGGAGCGGCGGGCGCGGCAGGCGCTGGTCGAGTCGAGCGTGCGGCTCAACTCGCTCCTCAATCTCCCCGAGCTTCTCGGCGCGATCATCGAGTCGGTTACCACGCTGCTCGATGCCGAGACGAGCTCCCTGCTCATGCTGGACGAGGAGAGGAATGAGCTGACGTTCGAGGTGGCGACCGGCGAGTCCGGCGAGAGCGTGCGCGAGTTGCGCGTCCCGGCCGATCAGGGGATCGCCGGATGGGTCCTCGCGCACAACGAGACGTTGCGCGTCGCCGATGTCGCGGGGGATGAGCGTTTCTACGGCCAGATCGATCAGTCGAGCGGCTTCCAGACGCGCTCGATGCTGGCGGTGCCGCTGGCGATCCGCGATCGCCCGATCGGGGTCATCGAGGCGATCAATAAACGGGGCGATGGCGGCTTCACCGAGCGGGATGAAGAACTGGCGGTCGCGTTCGCCGCGCAGTCGGCGGTCGCGATCGACAATGCGCGGCTCTATCGGCAATTGGCCGACGCGGTGGTGGAGTCGCGCCTGAGCTATCGCCTGTAGGACGCTTTTCCCGCGTCGTGGCGTGTCTCGTCAGCCCCCGGCCTCGCAACAGCGAACGGGGGCGTTTCTTGTCCACTGACTTCCCGCATCCGTCCCCCCGTCGGGAGAAACACCGCGCCGCTTGAAACGTATAGCTTGTTGGAAGGCCCGACCGACAAGAGGCAGCGTGGCTTATGTTGCCCCGTCCGCTATTTATAGGGATTGACCGCATTGCTACAATGGACTTTGCTGAAACAACGAAACGTATCTCGCCCTATGCAGTTTCCTCGTGACGTGGAGGGACAATGGTAGTCGGGCAGCAAAGCAGCCAGTCGGGGCAAGAGGCCCTGCTTGTATTTCTCTCACGCAGCGTGCTCTTCAGCGGCTGGCCGACCGCCGATCTGCGGATGATCGCCGGGTGGTTACGCCCGATCGACGTCGTCGCCGGGACGGTGATTTGCCGCGAGGGCGATCTCGGCAACGAGATGTACCTGATCGAGTCCGGGCAGGTCCAGGTCTCGCCGGGGCATGGCCGCTATGTCTACGATCAACTCGGTCCGGGGGCGTTCTTCGGCGAGATCGCCTTGCTCGGCGACGGCCGGCGCACCGCCACGGTGACGATGTCCGTCAGCGGACGGCTCTGGGCCTTGCCGAAAACCGCCTTCGATCAACTGCTCTCGTCGCGCCCACATCTGCGTGAGCCGTTGATGCGCCTGGCCGCCGAGCGGCAACGGGTCCACGAACGCCCGGGCGTGGCGCACGGGGCCGGGCAGGGGGTGGTCGGCGCGAACGAGCGCCAGGCGATCACCTTCCCGCCGGAGAAATCGACGCTGATCGTCGGGCGGCACGACTCGTGTGACATTCAGATCCGCGATCCCCAGGTGTCGAGGTTCCACGCCCGGATCGATCGCCAGGGCCAGAACGGCGCGACGGTGATCGATCTCGGGGCGGCGAACGGGGTCTACGTCAATGGCGTACGGATCCCACCGAATGTCGCGCAGCCGATCCGGAGCGGCGACGAGTTGTGGTTCGGCTCCCACCCGTTCCGCTTCGAGGATATGGCGGTCGTCCAGTTCGTCCGGCCGGCCGGGGTCAAGCTCGACGCCTATCACCTGAATCGTGTCGTCGGCAAGGGCGACAAGAAGATCAAGATCCTCAACGACATCTCGTTGTCGATCCAGCCGGGCGAGTTTGTGGCGGTGGTCGGCGGTTCGGGGGCCGGGAAGTCCACGTTGCTCAACGCGCTGACCGGCTTCGTGCCGGCGACCGAGGGGCGAATCTTCTACAACGGGATCGACTTCTATCAGCATTTCGATCTCTTTCGCGCCTCGCTCGGCTACGTGCCGCAGGACGACATCATCCACAAGCAACTGACCGTTTTTCAGGTGCTCGACTACGCCGCTCGCCTGCGCCTCCCACCGGATACGAACGCGCAGGAGCGGCGGGAGTTGGTCGAGCAGGCCCTGCAGCAG
>DATCMP010000200.1:0-4585 GCA_036563365.1 Thermomicrobiales bacterium | reverse complement strand
AAGTAGCATTCCCCGTAGCCTATTCTGGCCTTGTGCGCGTTTGGGGGCTGCCTCGCGGCGGGTGGGGCTGAATGGCTGCCCTTCGAGACGGTGGCGGCGTAGTGCCGCGAGTGCCGACGGCCCAGGGCGCGCGGGCCTACTCCGGGTAGGGCGTGTGGGCTTCGACCGGCACCAAGTTGAACTTTGCCTGGATCGCGGCAGCGGTCGCCTCCGCCGACGAGGTGTCCGTGTCAATGGTCAGGTCGGCGGGCAGGGTGGGCCGGGTGCCCACCCCGTCACGCCGCAGGCGCAGGAGCGTGGCGTGGTCGGCGAGCTTGTTGAATGCGCGCCGGTCCGCGTTCTCGATCCGGGCCTCCTGCTCCCCTGGGGAGACATCGAGCGCCACGAAGGCGACGTGCTCGCCTCGCCCGGTCACCGCCGCAGCGGCGCGGGCCGGGAAATCTGCCGGGACCGTCGGCTCCGGGGCGAAGGTGAAGATGAAGGACCGGCACACGGCCGCCGCGGCGTGGAAGGCGCTCATCCAGTAGAGGTCGCGCAGGCGCACGAACTCGTCGGAGCCGAACGGGAAGAGTGCGAGGAGGGCATCCACCACGAGGTGATTGTGGAAGACCGCGAACCCCGTCCTCCCGGCGAGGGCGCGCGCCGTGGTCAGTTTCCCGGCCGCCGCTGGCCCGTGCAGGAAGATCATGTGCATGGTGGGTCCCGGCCGGTGCTGCCCGGCCATGTCAGCACCGCTCGCGTCGGTCATCGGTCACCTCCACCTCGTGCGATCCCGCCGCTCGCAGGCACGCCGACTTCTTGCCGATCAAAGCGCCCGCCCGCCCTAACTAGCACAAGGGCCTATTCGTCATTCGTCATTCGTCATTCCGCAAGCCACCATACGTCTGCCCGAATTGTCCGCCGAAGACGAACGATTCCAGCGGCTTGCGCTCGCGCGGCTTCCCTTCGCCTTCGCGCAGGCCCTCCGTGAGATCGCTCGCCGCGCCGGGGTAACCGATCGCGATCGCGACGACCGGATCGTGGCCCTCGGGGATGGCGAAGAGGTCGCGGGCGGCATCGGCGTTAAATCCCGCCATCTGCCGGACATTCAGCCCCAGGTCGATCGCCTGCAGGACTAGCCCCTTCACGGCCAGCCCCAGGTCGTACTGCGCCCGGCTGTGTTCCTTGCCGTCTTCGCGGATACGCCGCGTGATCGCGAAGACCAGGATCGGCGCACGCTGCACCCAGGTCTGATTGCTCTCGTTCAGGGTCGCCAGCGCCCGCGCGAACCCTTCCGGATCGCGCGCCTTGTCGGCGACGATGAAGCTCCACGGCTGCCCGTTCCCCGCCGACGGCGACCAGCGTGCCGCCTCGAACAGGCTCCCCAGGGTTTCCGCCTGCACCGGCGTGTCGGCGAAGGCGCGCGAACTCCACCGTCGGCGCAACAACTCGTTGATCGCGTAGTGCGTCGTCGCCTCGCGCGTCGCTATCTCGGGTGTACTCGTCACGATCTCACTCCTCATGTACTCGCTCATCGCCCGCTGAATGGGGCTTCTGTTTAGTAGTAAACTCTTGCGCGATTAATCTATTCCCGCGGTGTCATCTCGCCATAAGCGACGCAAGCCTCGCGCCAGCGCGCGCAGTTCATCATCGTCCAGCGCCGCGAACCGCGCGGCGATCATCGCCTCCTGCGCTGGCACCACGCGCGCATAGAGTGCCCGCCCCGCCTCGGTCAGGAACAGCCGCCGCGTCCGCCCCTGTTGCGCCCGCCGCACCAGCCCATCGCGGGTCATCCGCGCGATGATCTGCGACACATTCCCCTTCGTCACCAGCAGCCGATCGGCCAATTCCTGCTGCGTCAGCCCCTCGCGACCGCCGATCTGCACCAGCACATCGAACTGCGCCACGCTGAGATCCCAGCCCCGGAGCAGATCCGCCGAGGCGCGATCGAACTCGTGATAGACCCGCGCTAGCCGTGTCCAGGTCGCCACGCGCACCCGGCGTTGCCGTGCCGTCCGCCGCTCCGCATCAGTCACCACCACCGCCTCGCCTCGTGTCCCCGCGCGCCGCTCCCGCTCACCCACACACAGCACAAATCGCACCCCCGCGACAGCAACGCCGGGACGATCACCGCAGAGGCGCAGAGGGCCGCAGAGAGAGAACGAGAGAAGGATAATACAGGGCGATCATCGCGGAGGAAGCAGACGAAGAGGGAAACAGGGTTGAACCACAGAGCGCACAGAGCGCACAGAGACGAGGAAAAAGAGAACAGGAGAAAGGGCGAGGGAGCGGAAGGGGGCGATAAGGGCTGCACGAAATATATCGTCCTCGCTGCGAGGCTCAATCTCCTCGGCGTCTCTGCGTTGAACCCGTTGCTCTTTTTTCGCCCCCTCTCGTTCCGTCTCTCGTCCCTTTCCGGCCCTCGTATCTCCTCCCGCCCTCGCTCTTTTCATCTCTGTGCGGCCTGTGCGCTCTGTGGTGAAAATCCCGTCCCTCTCTGCGGCCCTCTGCGTCTCTGCGCCTCTGCGGTGATCGCCCTCGCCCCCGCGCCCGCCCCCGACGCGCCGCCGCGCCACTTGTGTATACTGTCTCTAGCGTCCTGATCGGTATCGCTCGGGGTGATCGTTCGCCGCGACCCTGCTCGCGGTTTGGACAGGACCGACGAACGAGCATCAGCAACGCTATCCGACAGACTGCGACACGGCTCACCTCGGTACCGTGCTGCGCCCGCCCCCCGCGACACGGTGACCAGCGATCTGCCGACGACGAAACGTCGTGGCACGCCGCCAATGAAGAGGAGCCAACGATGAGTGTCGATGTCCAGTGTACCAATTGCGGTCGCGAATCCTCGCACCCGCAAGTGCGCCAGCATTTCGCCTATGCCGCCTTCTATTACAAACCGTCGTCGTCGATGACCCCGCCGCGTACCTATATCGCGGCCCTCTGCACCCCCTGCGACGAGGCCGACCGCCAGCAGGGCGTCGGCACCGCGCGTAACCGCTTCCTGAAATACCTGCGCCACTGGAGCAACCTCGGCGCGAACCACGGCCAGATCGTGCGGATCGTGGAACACCCCGAGGGCGTCACCGGCGAAGAGCGCGAGGGCGATAGCTGCTTCCGCGATGGCGGGTTGCACTCCTACCGCGCCCTCACCACCGCCAAGGCGCGCTAAACACGCCGCAGCATATGACATCTGTGGGAGGTGGCAGTTTACAGGTACTGTGTTGCGAATAAACCCAGCCCGCGTAGGCGGGCTTCGTGGCCCGCAGGCCATAAGGCGCGACTTCAGTCGCCAGCCACCACCCACGCCCCAATCCCCCCACCGCCCCACCCCCACCTATGCTACGATGCCGCGCACAATAAGCATGCATATTGGGAGGGATGGCAAATGAAAATTACTGGCTTCGAGCTCTTCAAGGTCCCGCCGCGCTGGCTCTTCCTGAAGATCAGCACCTATGAGGGGATCGTCGGTTGGGGCGAGCCGGTCGTCGAGGGCCGCGCCGATACGGTGCGCGCGGCGGTCGAGGAACTCTCCGGCTACCTGATCGGCAAAGACCCGTTCCGCATCGAGGATCACTTCCAGGTCCTCTATCGCGGCGGCTTCTATCGCGGCGGCCCCGTCCTCACCAGCGCCCTCTCGGGGATCGAGCAAGCGCTGTGGGACATCAAAGGCAAGGCACTCGGCGTCCCGATCTACGAGTTGCTCGGCGGCGCGGCGCGCGACCGCGTGCGAATCTACTCCTGGGTCGGCGGCGACCGCCCCGACGACATCGCCGCGCAGGTCGCCGCGCAGAAGGCGCTCGGGATGACCGCGATCAAGATGAACGCGACCGAAGAGCTGCATTTCATCGACTCCCACGCCAAGGTCGAGGCGACCGTGGCCCGCTGCGCCGCCGCCCGCGAGGCCGGGGGGATCGACTTCGGGATCGGGATCGACTTCCACGGGCGCGTCCACAAGAGTATGGCGAAAATCCTCGCCAAGGAGTTGGAACCGTACCACCCGATGTTCATCGAGGAGCCGGTGCTACCCGAGAACAACGAGGCGCTGCGCGAGATCGCCCGCCACACCACCATCCCGATCGCGATCGGCGAGCGGATGTACACCCGCTGGGGTTTCAAGCAGGCCCTCGCCGACGGCTACGTGGACATCATCCAGCCCGATCTCTCCCACGCGGGCGGGATTTTAGAAGTCCGCAAGATCGCCGCGATGGCCGAGGCGTATGATGTCGCCGTCGCGCCCCACTGCCCGCTCGGCCCGATCGCCCTCGCCGCCTCGCTCCAACTCGACGCCTGCACCCCGAACGTCTTCATCCAGGAGCAGAGCCTCGGGATCCACTACAACGTCACCAACGATCTCCTCGACTACCTCACCGACACCAGCGTCTTCAGCCAGGCCAACGGCCATATCGACCTCCTCACCGGCCCCGGCCTCGGGATCACCGTCAACGAGGCGCGCGTCCGCGAACTCGCCATCGTCGGCCACGATTGGAAAGGCCCCATCTGGCGCAACGCCGATGGGACGGTGGCGGAATGGTGAGTCGTGAGTCGTGAGTCGTGAGAAGGTCCGCTGGAACCGATTGCCTTTCCCCAGCACAGTCCCCCTCAC
>DATCMP010000197.1:0-4590 GCA_036563365.1 Thermomicrobiales bacterium | reverse complement strand
ACGATAGAGGGCATCCACGGAGCACTACTTCTACCCCCCTCTCCTTGAACGGGTAGGGGGGCATGGCGAACGAATACGAGCCGGGTGGTGCCGTCCTCACTCGCCTATTACCCCCACTTCGTACGTATTCGTCGCTCGTCGCTCGTCATTCCTCGTCCTTGCCCCCTCTTGCATTTCCTCACGGTCGTGCTACTATACACCCAGAGTGTACGTACACCTTTGCCGAGAGGTGAGGGCCGCTGCGCGCGGGTGTGGAAGTAGAGGGGTGGTGACGATGGTGCGGCATGGTGTGGTCGCGCGCATTGCGCTCGTCTGCGCGATTATCGGGGTCTTCGGCACCCTCATCCTCGGTGCGAAGCCGATCGCGGCGACGCCAACGGGGCGCGATCTCCCTGATTGGGCGCAGGGACCGAGCGAGGTCTACTTCGAGGAGACCGGGCACCATCTCGGTGATCCGTTCCTCTACTACTGGCGCGAGAATGGCGGGCGCGCGATCTTCGGCCTGCCGATCAGTGAGGTGATCACCTCGGCCAATGGCGCGCTGCAAACGCAATATTTCGAGCGGATGACGTTGCAGTTCCGGCCCAACAGCGGCGGCGCGACCGCCCTCCTCGTCGGGCGTGACGCCGCCACCAACACCTCGGTCAACCTCCGCACCGGTCCCGGCGTCAACTGGAACAAGGTCAATGTCCTTCGCGCGGAGCAGGCGAGCCGCGTCGTCGGCGGGCCGCTCCCCGATGCCAATGGCGAGCCGTGGTACGAGATCAGCGGCCCGTTCGGCACCGGCTGGACCAAGGGCGAATTCCTGGAGCGCAAAGACAGCCCGATCAGCATCGCCACCCTCGCGGTCGACCTCGACGGTTCGCGCGCCGGTGAACCGGCCTTCCGCCGCCTGTCACCGGTCGCCGTTGGCGCGTTCGGCCCCGATACCGACGATGCCACCTACTTCCCCAGCACCGGCCACACCCTCACCGGCGACTTCCTGCATTTCTGGGCCGCGAACGGCGGGATCAGCCTCTTCGGTCTCCCCCTCTCCGAGCCGTTTACCGAGGTCAGCGCCGTCGATGGCAAGCCGTATCGCACCCAATACTTCGAACATGCCCGCCTCGAATACCACCCCGAGGGTGAGGCGACTGGCGACCCGATCCAGATCGGCACCCTCGGTCGCGATAAGGCGGCGGTCGCGCGAATCAATACCGCGCCGGTCGCACAGAGGGCCAACGTGCCGGTCTACAACCCCGACCTCTTCACCGGGATCCGCTGGATCGAGGTGAATATCAGCGAGCAGCGCCTGACCGCATATGAAGGTGATCTCCCGATCGTCACCACCCTGATCCGCAGCGGCAAGGAGGGCTGGAACACCCCCACCGGCACCTTCCGCACCTTCCGCAAGGTCGTCTCCGACGACATGACGCTCGGCGACCCTAGCGACCCCGACTACTACTACACGCCGAATGTCCCCTGGGTGATGTATTTCCTCGATGGCGGCTTCGCCCTCCACGGCGCGGTCTGGGACGATATGTGGGGCACCCCCACCAGCCACGGCTGCGTCAATATCCCGGTGGACATCGCCGCCTATCTCTACGACTGGGCACCGCTCGGGATCCTCGTCTGGATCCACCACTGAGCCAACCTATGACAACAACGGGCAAGGGAAACGGTGGCCCCGGCACAGAGCCGGGGCCACCGTTTCCCTTGCCCCTCTCTCATCCCTTCCCAGCACGTTCTCGGCGCGCTGTGGTTACGTTTTCGTTCGCTGCTCCCTTTCCTGTCAGCGTCGCCCTGACGGGTGCCGGATGACTGGGTGATCCTCGCTGGCTGATCCTTTTCGCAGCGGCACGGTCCTTTCATCATCGGGCCGCACACACGGGGGTAATCAGTATTAGACGTAATTCCCATACATCCGCTGCGATCGCACGCGCGCCACTTGACAATCACTATTTTGCCCTCTATTCTTTGATGAATGAATGTTCATTCAGATGGTCTTGCTATGCGAGGAGGTGCCGATGGCCTCAGCCGACCAGCCCGACGCGCACGAGCCTTCCATCGCCCGCCGCGAACACATCCTTGACGCTGCGACGAGCGTCTTCGCCGAGAAAGGGTTCCATCGCGCCACCATCCGGGAGGTTGCCAGGACCGCCGGAGTAGCAGATGGCACGATCTACAACTATTTTGAGAACAAAGCGGCGCTCCTGCTCGGCCTGCTGGAGCGCCTGAATGAATCCGAGCGGCGCGAGCCTGATTTCGCGCGCGGTGCCGCGGGCGACGCGGGAGACTTCATGCAGGGGTACATTGCCCAGCGCTTCGCGACCATCGAGCAGAGCGGATTCGACATCTTCCAGATGCTGATCTCGGAACTCCTGATCGATCGGGCGCTGCGCGAACGTTACCGCGATCAAACCCTCGCCCCCACCTTCGCCATCGCCGAAGCGTACCTCCAGGGTGGTATGGTCGGTGGGGCACTGCGACCGTTCGATCCGCAACTGGCCTCGCGCGCCCTCGCCGGGATGACCTTGGGCGTTTTGCTGCTACGGCTCCTGGGCGACAAAACCCTCCAGGAACGCTGGACGGAGATGCCGGAGGTGATCGCCTCCATCCTCACGCACGGCCTGATGCCGCAGGGACAGCTTTCGGAATCGGAAAGGGGACGTACCGATGACACAACCGAATAACCCCGACCTTGCCAGCCCGCGCTTCAAAGCCAACCCGTTCGGCTTCTACGCGCGCTTGCGCGCGACCGCGCCGGCCCACCGTGTCACCCTGCCGGGCAAACAGTCGGCCTGGTTGGTGACACGCTACGATGATGTCCTCGCGCTCCTGAAGGATGAACGTGTGGTCAAAGACCCGCTCAACGCCCTCTCGGAGGAGCAACGCGCCAAACAACCGTGGATGCCCGCCTTCCTTAAGCCGCTCAGTCGTAATATGCTCGATCTCGATGGCGCGGACCATGCGCGGCTGCGCGCCCTGGTCCACAAGGCATTCACGCCGCGCCTGATCGCGCAATTGCGCGACCGTGTCCAGACGCTGGCCGACGACCTCCTCAACGCGGGGGAAAAGACCGGCCAGTTCGACCTCATCCGCGACTACGCCCTGCCGTTGCCGATCACCGTCATCAGCGATCTCCTCGGGGTGCCGCAGGCCGACCGGCGACAGTTCGGGCAGTGGTCGCGCCGGATCGTCGCCGTGACGGCCTCGCCGCTCGACCTCCCGGTGGCGCTCCCGGCGATCTGGCAGTTCATGCGTTTCGTGCGGCGCTTGTGCGCGATTCGTCGCGCCGATCCGCAAGACGACCTCCTTTCCGCGCTGCTCCGTGCAAGGGAAGCGGGCGACAGCCTCAGCGAGGACGAACTCCTGGCGATGGTTATCCTCATCCTCATCGCCGGGCACGAGACGACCGTCAATCTGATCGGCAACGGGACGTTGGCCCTCCTGGAAAATCCCGAACAACTGGCATTGCTGCGCGAGAATCCGGCGTTGAGTACGTCGGCGGTCGAGGAATTGTTGCGCTTCACCAGCCCGGTCGAGATGGCGACCGAGCGCTACACCCGCTCGCCGATCACGATCGCCGGGACGACGATCCCGCGCGGCGAGCGGGTGCTGGCCGTCCTCGCTTCCGCTAACCGCGACGAGCGGCAGTTCACGCAACCGGCCCTGCTCGACCTCGCCCGCGAGCAGAACCGCCACCTGGCGTTCGGCCAGGGGATCCATTATTGCCTCGGTGCGCCACTCGCCCGCCTGGAGGGGCAGATCGCCTTCAATACCCTCCTGCACCGCGCGCCCAACCTGCGCCTCACCGTCCCCGCCAACATGCTGCGTTGGCGGCGCGGGCTGTTCCTGCGCGGGCTCGAACGTTTGCCGCTCGCGCTCTAGCAGGCCGCGCCGTCGCTCTGATTGACCGCGCCAATGGCGTACAAGGGTCGCGTGCGGGCAATTGCCACGCAAGCTCGCGATGATCACCCTCACGTAGAGAATATGTGTACTTGCCAAATAGTTGCGTTGACGGTATAGTTGCGGTAATGCAACTTTTTGGAGAGGCGGAACGGAGAGGAGGCCGTGGCAGGCGACGAGACGCAAGAGGCGCTGAGTCAGATCCTGGGCCGGTTCCGCCGCGCCCTCGTGCGCGATGGGATGCTGGCGGTGATCCGCACCCTGGGCGACGAGGATATCTCGCTGACCCAGCTGGTGACCCTCTTCCTCTTGCAAGGGTCCGGGGAGCCGACGATCAAGCAGGTGGCGGCGACGCTCGGGCGGTCACTCTCGGCGACCGGGCGGCTGCTCGATCAACTGGTGCGGCGCGGGCTGGTGCGCCGGTACGAGGACGAGCGGGATCGACGGGTCAAGCGCGTGGCGCTCACGGAGCAGGGCGTGGCGTTCGTCGCAACCGTGGCCTACCACCGCGCGGGCGCGCAACTGACGCTGATGCGCCACCTCACGGCGGCGGAACAGGCCGAGGTGATGCGCGGGATGGCCCTCCTCGCCGAGGCGGCGCGAAGGAGTGAAGACGATGGCGACAACGGCGAAGATCCTTTGGTCTGGTGAGACACGTCCCGAAGCGCTCCCTCTGGTCCTCCCCTTCGCCGCGCTTAGCCG
>DATCMP010000196.1:0-10752 GCA_036563365.1 Thermomicrobiales bacterium | reverse complement strand
ACGGCGTCACCGGGCGCGGCTTGAGGGTGTCGAGCGAGGCTTGCGCCGACTTCGCCCAGGGGAACTTCGCCTGGATCTCCGCGTCGTCGAAGACCGCCGGGCGGGCGGCGAGGTTGCCCGAGCCGAGCATCCGCTGCTTCTGGTTTTCCTGGTTGGTCAGGATACGAATTGTCTCGATCGCCTCTTTCTGCTTCTTCGAGAACTGGGAGACGGCCAGGTTCCAGGTACCGAGGCAGCCGGGTCCAGGCTTGGCCCCATCTTTCGACGGTAGCGGCACGATCGCCCACTGCTCGGGCTTCAAGGCCGAATCGGGCTTGTAGAGCTCGCCCACGCTCGAGAACCAGAGACGGATCATCGCCGCCTTGCCGCTACGGAAGAGATTGATCACATCCGCGCCGAGCTTGAACTGGAGGGCGGCCTCCGGGATGATCTTATCCTTGTAGAGGAAATCGACGATCTTCTGCATCGAATCGACGCCGGCCGTGCCTTTGTCAACCACAACCTGCAACTTGTCGTCGACGAGATCGCCGCCGTACCCCCAGAGGTACTCCATCCAGTTGATGATGCCGCCCTCGTTCTGGGGAAGCTGCATCGCGAAGCCGGCGAGGTCCGCGCTTTGCAGCGTCTTCGCGGCGTTGAGCAGTTCGTCGTAGGTCTTCGGGGCTTGCAGGCCCTTCCCGTCGAAGAGATCCTTACGATAGTAGAGGCCGGGGCCGTTATTGTACCAGGGGAAGGCATACAACTTCCCGTTGTAGGTCGCGCCGTCAATCGTCCCCTTGAAGAACCCGGCGCGATCGGCCGCAGGCAGCGCCTCATCGAGGGACATTGTCCAGCCGGCGGCGGCGAACTCGGGCACGAACGGCACGTCGGCCGAGACGATGTCCGCCGACGGGTCTTTCGCCGAGCCGACCGTCACGAACTTGTCGTGCAGATCGGTGGTCGTTGCCCCCTGTTCCTGGTAATCGATCCTGATGTTCTTGTTGGCGTTGTTGAACGCCTCGACCTGCTTCGGCGTGTAGCCAGTGGTATCACGGCCCGCGAACCAGACGATCGTCGTCGTGCCGCCCGTGCTGCCCGCAGCCGATCCGGCAGGGCTTGTGCTGGCGGCAGCTGAACTACTCGGTGCTGCGCTGGCACTTGCAGCCGGGACGCTGCTCGGCGCAGCGCTCGCCGCCGGGGCCGAGCTTGCAGCAGAACCACCACCGCCGGTGGTCGTGGCGGAATTCCCACCGCACGCAGCGAGCAGCGCGAGCGCCCCTGCACCAACCGCGCCCTTCAATAAACCACGCCGGGAGAGTCGAGCATCAATGTTACCCAGTGCCGAATCGTGGTCGTTTTTCACCCTACTACTCCTTGCCACATCATCCAATCGAAAGTTCCCACGCCGTACCAACAGACGAACCGGAGATCAGACCAGTGAGATAGTGACCGAGGCTATCCAGAAGACTTGTACCCAGGTACAGTGCGGAGAACCGACAGTAGCGCAACCGCGACAAAGGGTTATTCAGATCGCCCGCAGGCTGAGTAAAGCATTATAGCATCGGCAGAGGTAATCTTGTAAAGTGCCTCCCGCAAGCCGCTCGGACGGCGTATCAGTCACCGCATTGCTCGTGCTCGGATTTACCACGGATCCTCGCACTATCAAGTACAATTCCGACTTGATGAGCGGATGAGAAAAACAGCGTCAGGGCCGGTGGTGGCAGCGACAGCGGATGAACCGCATACAACAACCGAGGGCGCGCAGGCGGACAACGAAACGGCGCTAGAAGGGCTTGTCGATCGCTGGACGGCGCATATGCGCTGGCGCGCCGACTTCACCCAGTGGCGCGAGCGTCGCCTTTGGCAAGAGCGGTATCAGGCCGATCGGCTGCGCCAAATCGAAGATTTTTGCGGACCGGTGGCGGGGAAGCGTGTCCTCGATCTCGGCTGCGGTATGGGCGGCCTCGTCGTCGCGCTGCGTCAGGCCGGGGCGCGGGCGGTCGGGCATGATCCGAACCGGGCTTATGGCGCGATCTGCACCTTACGAGCGGCGCGCTACGATTTGCCATTGCCATTCGTCACCGCAACCGGGGAGGCGCTGCCGTTCGTCGATGGCGCGTTCGATATCGTCGTCTGCCTCGATGTCCTCGAACACGCCGAGAGCCTGGAAGGGACGCTCGGCGAGATCGCGCGTGTCCTCGCCCCAGGCGGCCACGCGATCGTCACCGCCACCAATCGTTTTGTCTTCCGCGACCCGCATTATCACCTGCGCGGGATCAATTGGTTGCCGCGCACGCTGGCCGAAGCCCTGATCAGACGACGCGGGCGGGGCAAGGAAGCGAGCGCGTTCGGCGATCGGCAAGCGCTCTCAGCGATGCATTATGTCACCTATCCTGGTTTTGTCGCCCGCTGTCGCGCTCTCGGTTTCGCCGCCGAGGACACCCGCGAGCGCCGGGTCCGTTCGGGGCCGCTCGGCGTTGGGACGCGCTTTGCCCGCCCGATCGCGCTGCTGCGCCGGATCGGCCTCGCCACCCTCGCCTATCGCCTCTATCGGACCTTCTTCCTCGGGACATTCGAGGTCCACCTCGTGCGGCGGAAGACGGAACGCGCAGCATCGGGGACACGCGGATGACCGTGACCGCCCCAACGTCCACTGACAGTGCCCCGGCAGTCGCCGTCCCGATTGATCCGTTCCGCCGCCTACCGCCGCTCCGTATCGCCCTCCATAACGTTACGACGACGACCAAGGTGGGCGGTGTGGAAACGTTCGTCTGGGAGTTGGCACGGCATCTGGTCGCGGCGGGGCATACGGTGGATGTCATCGGTGGCAGCGGAGGTGGCGGGTTGGGTGCCGAGCCGATGCGGGGGGTGCGCGTACGGCGTGCGCCATTCATCCGGCGCGAATGGCTACGACGACTGCCGCTCCTCGCCCGGCTTTACGGCCCGACCAAGCTAATCGAGCGTCTGAGCTTCGACCTCACGACGCTGCCCTGGCTCCTACGGGGCAACTACGACATCCTGCACATCCAGAAGCCGTTCGATCTGCCGGTCGGGGCGCTCGTGCGTCGCCTCACCGGGGGCAAGACGAAATTAATCTTCGGTTGTCATGGGCGCGATTTTTTCGCGGGTGATCGGCGCTGGACCGGCGCGGTCGATGCCACGGTGTCGTGCAGCGCCACCAACGCCGCCGAGGTCGCCGAACATTACGGCCTGACGCCGCGCGTGATCTATAACGGGATCGACATCGACCAGTTCGTGCCACGCCTGCGTACCGACCCGGCGGTACATGCGTGGCGCGAGCGCCTGGCCGGCCGCCAGGATCGCCCAATCCTCTTGCAAGCGAGCCGGATGGTACGCTGGAAAGGGGCCGAGTACGCGATCGAGGCGCTGTCGCTCCTCCGCGCGGAGCCTGCGCCGGTCCTCGCGCTGGCCGGTGACGGCCCGTACCGCCCAGAATTAGCTCGGCTGGCCGCGGCACACGGCGTCGCCGATCGCGTGATCTTTCTGGGCGATGTGCCGCACGAGGCGATGCCCGCGCTCTTCCCGGCGGTCGATATCCTGCTCGGCACGAGCTTCGTTAATGAGACGTTCGGGATTACCCTCTGCGAGGCATTGGCCTGCGAACGCGCCGTAATCGCGAGCGACTTCGGGGGCTTCCGGGAAGTTTTGCGCCATGGCGAGACCGGTCTGTTGGTGCCGCCGCAGGACTCCGCGGCCCTGGCATCGGCAATTGATTCGTTGCTGGCCGATGACGAGCGCCGCGCCAACTTCGGTGTGGCCGGTCGGGCCGACGTTGCGGCGCGCTTCTCCTGGCCCGCTGTCGTCGGGCGTGTGCTTGATGCCTATGAGGAAGCGCTGAGATGAAACACGGGAAGTACGAAGTACGAAATACGAAGTACGAAGCAGGAGATGGCGCGGAGGTGCCAGCGGAACTGAGGGCGACGAATACCGCAGAAAATTCGCACTTCGTATTGATGCCCGCAAGGGTACGTCGTACTTCGTACTTAGCGTACATCGCCTACCCCTCCAGCCTCGTCCTGCGTTCGGCGAATGCGGTACAGACGTTCAGCACCGCCCGCGAATTGCGCGAGCAAGATGCCACCACCGCGGTGCTGATCCCGCGGTGGGCCAAACGCGAGAGTGCGTTCGCCATGATCGGCGCGCACCATTTGCTGCGGCTCCCATTCAACGTCTTTTCGCACCTCTGGCGCACGACGGCGTGGAGCTATCTCGAACGGAGCTGGTTCGCTTTCCGCGCCGCCGTCTGGCTGGCGCGGCGGCGTGGCGCGGCACCGACGGTCGTGTATGTCCGGGATGCCATTTGCGCGGCCTGGTTCGGCGCGGGATTGGCGCGTCTGGTCGGCGCACGACTGATCTACGAGTGCCATGCGCTCGAAGCCTGGAATCCATCGCGCGCACGCTCGCCGTTTG
Organism: Thermomicrobiales bacterium; assembly: GCA_036563365.1. Classification (GTDB taxonomy): domain Bacteria; phylum Chloroflexota; class Chloroflexia; order Thermomicrobiales; family CADCWN01; genus CADCWN01. Next base: position 6,342 of record DATCMP010000196.1, on the reverse strand, counting down.
CCTGCCCGCTTGTGCGCCTGATCGATTCGCTGGCGATCCGCCGCGCCGATCGCGTCGTCACGCTGACCGAAGGGTTCCGCGAATGGCTCGATCGGGTAGGATTGAGGAGTCTGGCCGCGACAGCGACGATTCCCGATGCCTACGATGATAGTTGCTGGTTCCCGCGCGATCAGGTGGCGGCTCGGGACATGATCGGGCTAACACCTACCGCCTTTGTGGTAACCTACGCTGGGCTGACCTGGGCCTATCGCGGCCTCGATCGCCTTGTGCGTGCCTTTGCGGCGCTTCAGGCGACAGTGCCGGAGAGTGTGCTGGTGCTCGTCGGGGGACGACCGGTCGAGCGCGCGGAGATGGCCGCGCTTGCCGAGGAATTGGGAATCGCGGGGAAGGTACGCCTGACCGGGCAACGCCCACAAGCCGAGGTTGTCGGGTGGGTCGCCGCTGCCGACGCGCTCGTGGTACCGGGGGTGATCAATGGCCTCAACGCCTCGCCGTTGAAGATGTTCGAGTATGCCGCGATGGAGCGCCCAATCGTGGCCGACGATATCCCGGCGGTGCGCGAAATCTTGGGCGACGATGGCGCACAATACTTCGCGGCGGGCGATGTTGTGGCGCTCCAAGCGGCGCTCGTCGCAATCCACCGCGATCCGGCCAAGGCGGCGGCGATGGCCGCACGCGTCCGCGAACGGGTAGCGGCGTTTACCTACCGGGCGCGCGCCGCCGCAATTCTCGAACTCGCGGCAACCGTGCAAACAACGGCGCGCGAAGGAAACAGACGGGGGACAGAGAAACGGTGAGATTGACGGTCGAGAGCAGGGAAGGGTATCCGCAGCATGGCTCGGCGCAGCACCTCGCTGCGCCATTGACGGCCACCAACGCGCGCTCGGCGTTCTTTGATCGTGCGGTCTTCCTGCTGATCGGCCTCTATCTGTTGTCGCTGCCGCTGATGACCCACGATATCCGCGCCGCCGACGAGATCGAGTATTTCGCCTATCTGCACTCGGTCGCGTTCGATCAGGATCTCGATTTCCTTAACGAGTATCGGTATTTCTTCGACCGCTCGCCGGAGAAATATACCCGGAGCGGCTTCAAGAAGACGTTCATCGATACGATCACGCCGACCGGGTTGCGACCAAACTTCGGACCGATCGGCACCGCCGTCCTGTGGGCACCATTTTATGGCCTGGGTCACGTTGCGGCGTTAGTCGGCCAAGCATCCGGGAATCGGGTCATCGCCGATGGCTACAGCAAGCCCTACCTCTGGGCGATCACGCTCGGCTCGGCGTTCTACGCGCTCGCCGGTCTACTCCTCTCCTATGCGCTCTGTCGCACGCTGGTCGGGCAAGCGGCGGCGTTCTGGGCGACGCTGACGATCTGGCTCGGCACGCCGGTGATCTTCTATAGCCACCTCGCGCCCGGTTATTCGCACGCCGCCTCGCTCTTCGCCGTCGCGCTCTTCCTCTTCCTCTGGAATCGCTGGCGCGATGATCTCAACGTCCGGCGCGCGATCGGCCTCGGTGTCGTCGGCGGGCTGGTGGCGATGATCCGGGAGCAGGACGCCCTCTTCCTGATCGTCCCGGTGCTCTATGCCGCCGTAGGGCTCGTCGGCCTATTGCGGCAGGGAGCTTGGCGCGAGATCACCCGACCGATCGTCAATGTTGCCATCATCGGGGTCGCTGCGATCGTCACCTATAGTCCGCAACTGCTGACCTATCAGGTGCTCAATGGCGTGCCTCGACCGAACAAAGACGTCTCGGACAAAATGAATATCCTATCGCCGTACTTCATCCAGGTGATGACCGATCCGGCCCACGCCCTCCCCTATTGGAGCCCGATCGTCCTGGTGGCGCTGGCAGGGGCGGGGCTGCTCATCCGCCGCAATCCGCGCCTTGGCCTCGCGCTGATCATCGGCTTCCTGCTGACGTGGTATATCAACGGCGCGATCAAGACCTGGACAACCGCGGGATCGTTCGGCGCGCGGCGGTTCCTCAACTGCACGCCGATCTTCGTGGTCGGTCTGGCCTACGCCTACGAAGCGCTCCTCGCGGCGGGGCGAAACCGCTCGCCGCTCTGGCGGATCGTCGTGCCGCTCGTCAGCGCGCTGGCAATCGCCTGGAATGCGGGTCTGCTCATCCAATTCGTCCTCGCCGGGGAATGGATGAATCGCCAGTTACTGGTCTGGCCCAAGAATCTGCTTAATCAGTTCCGCATCCCGTTCGAACTCCCGAGTATCCTGCGCCAGCTCCTCACCGATCGCAATGCATTCTATGACCAGTAACATCACCATCAGGAACAGAAGCGGTAAACAACGGTGATTTCAGAACGGCTGCTCACGCTGGCCCGCTGCCCTCGCTGTCTGCTGACGCAGACACCGGGACGGGAGCTATCCCCCCTTACCCATGAGGATCATGCGCTCCACTGCTCAACCTGTGGCGCGGCGTATCCCCTTGGCGACGGCATTCTCGATCTCCGGCCACCCGAAGGGTTGGAGGGCCGGGAGACGCATTACACCGCCGAGGCCGACGAATTCGCCGCCACGCTCGACTATCGCAGCGTCGGTGAGCCGCTGCTCGGCGCGGCGGTGCGCGAGCGTTGGCTACGGCGCTGGTTGCCATTGGGGCAGGGCAAGCTGATTCTCGACATCGGTGCGGGGGATGGGCGCTTCGCTCTCTGGAGCGCTACGAGCGGCGCGCAGATCGTTGCGCTCGACGCCGCGCCGTTCTTCGCCGATGCGGCAGTCGCCCGACTCGATCTCGCCCTCGGCGATGTGCGCGCCCTGCCGTTCCCGACCGGCTCATTCGACGCCGCCTACTCGATCGACGTGATGGAGCACTTGGACGCGCAGGGGCTGGAACGGTTCTTCGCCGAAGCGGCGCGCGTTCTCAAGCCGGGCGGCGTCTTCTACCTCTACTCGAACACGCGCGAACGCTCGACCCTCTGGCCGATCATCGCCCTCTGGGGGTTCCTCAGTCGCCTTCTGCGCCGCCGCAATATCGGCGACTTCCACACCGATGACCTCCGCAAGTCCGACCATGTCAAGGTCCTCATTACCTGGCCGCAGGTCGTCGGCTTCGCGGCCCACCATGGCCTCGCGGTCGAGGACGTGCGTTTCTGGAACGGCGTCTTTCAGGGGTTGATCGACAACGTCCTGGTGCGGTTGGGCGAAGGGTTACTCCTGGGTCGCAAAGCGAAAGGGCAGCGGTCGCCAAACGCGAAGAAGCAATCGGCCACCCCGCCCGCCGGTGGCGGCTCTTCGCGCCAGTTGGTCAGTCGTCGCCCCGCGATTCGCCTCGCGTTGCAGGCGCTGACCGGGCTGATGCAACTCGACATTATCCTCTTTGGACGGCTGCGGAGCGGGCCATTCTTCGCTTTGTTACGGAAGGCGGAACGCATCCCCCTGGCCCCCGATTCTGGGAGGAGCCCGCTAGAGATGAACCCCAAACTTAATGAACGCTCAGGCAATACACGCCGATGAGAATCCTCTACGTTGCCGCTGGCATCCCGGTGCCCGGTTCGGTCGGTGGCTCGACGCACGTTATCGAGGTCTGTCGCGGGTTGTCCGACCTCGGTCATCAGATTCTCGCGATCACCGGGCCTGCGGACAATGGCGCGGTACCTGCGACGAATGCGGCGAATGGCGGCACGATCGAGATCGTCAATATGCCGCAGTCGCAGGCGCTGGGGCTGACGCTGCTGCCCACCATCGCGCGCCTCGCCAAAGAATTTCGGCCCGATGCGGTGATGGAGCGCTATTACAACCTCGCCGGGGCGGGGATCATCTACGCCAAACGGCATGGCTTGCCGCGTATCCTGGAGGTCAACGCCCCGGTCTACGACCCGCCAGGATCGCGCAAAGATCGCCTCGATCGCGCCGTTGGTCGCCCCCTACGGCGTTGGGCGCGCTGGCAGGTGCGGGCGGCGGATCGGATCGTCACGCCGCTGGCGACGACGGTCGGCGCGTTGGCCCGACCGGACACGATCGTGGAACTGCCGTGGGGGGCCAACGCCGATCTCTTCGACCCGGGGCGACTCGATCCGGCTGGGGTTGCGGCAACCCGCGCCGCGCTCGGCATACCATCGGTGGGCGAGGCGCAAGTGCTGGCGTTCTCCGGCAGCTTCCGCCATTGGCATGGGGTGGAATCGCTACTCGAGGCGCTGCAAACCCTCCTGCCCGCGCGCCCGAACCTCTGGGCGCTATTAATCGGCGATGGCGAGGAACGCGCGGCGTTGATCGAGCGCGTGCGCGGCTGGGGGGAACTCGGGCAACGGGTCACCTTCACCGGTCGGCTGGCCTACCCCGAGGTGCCGCGCCATCTGGCGGTGGCGGATATCGGCGTCGCGCCGTTCGAGCCCGCGCGCCACGCGGCGCTGCGCCACTTCGGTTTCTACTGGTCGCCGTTGAAGATCTTCGAGTACGGCGCGATGGGCCTGCCGACCGTCTGCCCCGCCATTCCGCCCCTCGATACGATCGTGCGCGAGGGACGTGAAGGGCGACTTTACCCGGTCGGTGATCGTGCTGGCTTGGTCGCGGCGATCGGTGTGATCCTCGATGATGAGGCCGGTCGCCGCGCGATGGGTCGTTCGGCCCGCGAACGTGTTGTTCGCGACTATAGCTGGGCCGCGCACTGCCGTGGCCTGGATGAGATGTTGCAATGCCTGATGCGCTGACGATCCTGCTCGCCACCGATGTTTTTCCGCCGCGCTGTGGCGGGAGTGGGTGGAGCACCTACCATCTCGCGCGGGCCTTGCGGGCACGCGGCCATCGCCCGATCATCGCACGCCCGCGCGAGGGGCTACGCGGCAGCGTGCTCACCGAATACGACGGCCTGCCGGTACACGAACTCGGCTTCAGTTCGCGCGGCGGCAGCTTACCGTTCGTGCGCGGGCTCAACCGGCAAGAACGGTTCTGGCCCCGCTTCGGACAATTCCTCGCCGAACTCGCCCGGCGTGAAGAGGTCGACCTCATTCACGGCCAACACCTGATCAGCATTCCTGCCGCTGTGCGCGCCGGGAAAGTGACGAGCTTGCCAACGGTCGCCACCGTTCGCGATTACTGGCCGACCTGCCCGATCGGGACACGGCTACCCCACTGCCCCGAATTGCCACGATGCTCGACGGCCTGCCAGATCTGCTGCCTGTCGCGCGGCAGTGCGCCATTGCGCCCGATCGTCCGCGCCGCGCTCCCGTACGTTACCGCGAATCTCCGCCGCCGCCAGCGTGCGTTGCTCGCCGCCGATTGCACGCTTGCCGTCAGCAACTATGTCGCGCGGGTGCTCCGCGAGGGTATCCCCGGCCTGGAGCCGCGTGTTATCCCGAATTTCATCAGCATCGAGTCAGGAGAGCCACGGGAAGGAACAGGCAATGCAAGCCTTGCCTTATCGGCATCTCCCACTCACGACTCACGACTCACGACTCACGACTCCCCCCGGCCGACCGTCCTCTATGTCGGGAAGCTGGAAGCGCATAAGGGCGCGGATCTCCTCCCAGCGGCGCTGGCGGCGGTGCCTCAGGCACGATTATTGGTCGCGGGCGCCGGGCCGCTCGCCGCGCAAATCACGCGCGAGTGTGCCGAGCGAGGGGTGCGACTCGACCTGCTGGGCGAGCGACCGAACGATGAGGTGTTGGCGCTAATGCGTGCCGCCGACGCCCTGCTCTTCCCCGCGCGCTGGGAAGAGCCGCTCACCCGGACCTTGCTGGAAGCGGGCAGCGTGGGGTTGCCAGCCGTGGCCTTGGCGGTCGGTGGCAATCCTGACATCGTCCTCAATGGGGTGACGGGGCTGCTCGCCGCAGAGCCAGCGGGACTCGGCCCGGCCCTCGCCAGCCTCCTCGCCGATCAGGCCCGACGAGCCCGGATGGCAGACGCCGCCCGCGCGCATATCGCCGCTAACTTTGCCGAGATGGTCGTCGTGCCGCGCGTGGAAGCGCTCTATCAGGAACTCGTCATCAGCCGCCGCACACGAGTTCGTTGATGAGCGGCGACGCGCCATTGCATATTGTTGTCGCCAGTCGCGCCGTCGCACCACAGCACGGTTTCGGTGGTCTCGAACGGGCGGTCACCCACCACCTCCGCGCCCTCGCGCGACGTGGCGTGCGCCTCTCCGTTTTCACGCAGCCGCCCCATCGCGATCAACCGCCGCCCGATACCTTCGGAGGGATGGTCACCTGGCAGACCGTACCCTACCGACGCCGTCAACTCCCCCTGCGCCCCAACTCGATCCCGGACCGGCTCATCCACTACGCGCCGTTCGCGCGCTCGCTCGGCACGGCGATCATCGAACTCTGCCGTCGGGAACGGGTAGATGTTGTTCATGCACATGGGTTGGTGGGGCTCGGCTACGCCGA
>DATCMP010000195.1:0-11703 GCA_036563365.1 Thermomicrobiales bacterium | reverse complement strand
CACCCCTGCCGCGCCGTTGCCATCCGGCGACCCACGTCTGTCGGATAACGACATGGCGAGTACACGAGAACATCACGGCTCGTTCGCTCGCCCGCCTTCCCCCACCCGCCCGCCGCCGATCGGTACCTTTAGCCTATGCCGCTCATCTGTTGCGCCGGGAGCCACTTCCCTATAATCGAGCGGTATGGAATCTGGTGCCGCGCCCTCGCCATGCGCGTCGTCTCAGCGTCGGAGTGGCGAAGAATGTTTACATCTGCCACCGGGAGGAGGTAGCCCCCTGATCCTCAAGCGACGAGTCGGTGGCAATACCGTGCCTCCCGAAGGGCCGCCAGCGCAGCGGGGGTCCGTCAGTTCGTCCGATGGCGGGCCGCGCGGCTCGTCGCCGCGCGGCGGGCGGCGGCAACTGCCGATCCCCACCGGGACGATCCTCCAGGGGCGTTACCGGGTCACGAGCGCGCTCGGGGCGGGTGGGATGAGCACCGTCTACAAGGCGCTCGATCTGCGGTTCGCCAATGTCGAGCGCGTCTGCGCCGTCAAGGAGATGTTCGATGGCGGCGGCGACGAGGCGTTGCGCCAGCAGCGCGCCGGGAACTTCGAGCGCGAGGCCGGGCTGCTCGCCGTCCTCTCGCACCCGCTGATCCCCAAGATCTTCGATTATTTCGCCGAGGGCGGCAGCTACTACCTCGTCCAGGAATATATCCCCGGCAGCAACCTCGAAACCCTGATCGAGCAGACCCCCGATGGCTTCCTGGAGACGGAACTGATCGATTGGGGGGTGGCGATCTGCGACGTGCTGACCTACCTGCACGGGCATCTGCCCGACCCGATCATCTTCCGCGACCTCAAGCCGTCGAATATCATGATCCGCGAGGATCGGTCGCTGATGCTGATCGACTTCGGGATCGCGCGCTCCTTCCAGCAGCAGCAGCGCGGCACGATGATCGGCACGGAGGGGTATGCCCCGCCAGAGCAATATCGCGGCGTCGCCGATGCCCGCACCGATCTCTACGCCCTCGGGGCGACGTTGCACCACCTGGCGACGCGGATCGACCCGCGCTTCGAGACGCCGTTCACCTTCGACCAGCGCCCGCCGCGCCAGTTCAATGCGCGGATCAGCGAACAACTCGAGGCGGCGATCTTGAAGGGGCTCGCTTATGCCCCGCGCGATCGGTACGGCTCGGCGGCGGAGTTCAAGGCGGCGCTGCTGCGCTGCCGCAGTTCCACGCGGCGACTCTCCTCCGACAAGTTGTCGAGCGGCAACCTCCCCGCGCACGCCCCCGCGCGCCCTTCGTCCTCGCGGGCGCGCCGCGCGGCGATCCTGCCGACCGCCGCCGAGCAGCAGGCCGCGCCGCAGGCCGCCGCCACCCCGGTTGCCTCGGCCACCGCGCGCCCACAGATCGCGCCCGCCGAGCGCCTGGTCTGGACGGCGACGACCTCCGACGAGATCCGCAACGGTGGTGTGGTCGCCTATGGCCTCTTCCTGGTCGGCTCGTATGACGCGCGCCTCTACGCCTTCGATCCGCTCAGTGGGGCCGCGCACTGGCAGTTCGCGGCGGGGCGGGGGATCTGCGCCACCCCGGCAGTCTGGCGCGACACGGCGATCGTCGGCAGCGAGGATGGGGCGGTCTACGGCCTCGCGTTCGACAGCGGGCGGCTGAAATGGCGCTACCGCACCAATATGCCGGTCCGCTCATCGCCGCGGATCAGCGAGACCGGCGTGCTGATCGGCTCCGATGACAGTTTTGTCTACAAGCTCGATCCGGCGACCGGTGCCCTGCTCTGGCGCTACCGCACCTACGGGCCGGTGCGCTCCTCGGCGGCGCTGCACGATGGCCTGGTGCTGATCGGTTCGGACGACGGCTTCATCTACGCGCTGGCGGATGATTCCGGGCGGCAGGTCTGGCGCTTCGCCACCGGACGCCCGATCTTCGCCTCGCCGACCGTCGAGGGCAAGGTGGTGATCTGCGGCTCGATGGACGGCTCGATTTACGGGCTGGGGGTGGCGCAGGGGGAGTTCCGCTGGCGCTTCGATACGGGCGGGCCGGTGGTGGCGAGCGCGGCGACGCGCGACGGTCGCGCCTATGTCGGCACGTCGGCGGGGCACTTCTGCGCGCTCGATGTGGCGACCGGGGAGCGGATCTGGGAGGTGTCGCACGGCGGGCGCGTCACCTCGTCGGCGACGGTGACGAACGATTGCGTCTACTACGGCGGGCTCGATGGTTCCGTCTATTGCCTCGACCGCGCGACCGGGGAGGTCGTCTGGGCGCACGCGCTCGGGCAGCCGGTCCCCGCGTCGCCGGTCCTCTACCACGACCTGCTGATCGTCGGCGGGGTCGACGGCAAGGTCTACGCGCTGGCGACCGGCGAGGATTTACCCGCGACCGCCGAGGAATGATCGTTACCGCCCGCCGATCGGCGGGCGGCGACCGAGGAGAAACTATCGTGGCGATTCAAGTCGTGTTGCATATCCACAACGAGGACCCGTTCATGGGCGATATGGACGTCCTGCCGGATCCGACGCACGCCTACGTCAGGATCACCAATCCGCGCAAGCGCGACGGCAAGCCGCTGCCCACGCTGACCAACGGCGCGACCTCGTTCCTCTACCCCTGGACCCGGATCACCTTCATCGAGGTGCTGGACGACATCGAATCGGCCGCGCCGACCGAGACGCTGATGAGCTTCTTCCGCGAGAGTGGCGGCGGGCGGCGGTAGCGGGGCGAGGGGTAGCGGCGTCGGGCGACGATCAGGCCCCGATCTGCCAACGTCGGCACCGCTTCACGCAGACGCCCTGTGCTGCTGGCAATCTCCCCGGCCCGAGGAGACGTACATCTCTCGCCTAACGCGGTCGCACCCCGACGGCTCCGACCACCCGCAGCGAGGCGAGCAATTGCGCGAGGGTCGGCTCGTACGCGAGCTCCGTGCCCTGGACGACGAAAAACGACACGGCGCAGACCGTCCCGTCGAATTGGCGCAGGAAGAATGTGCCGGTGCCCGGCTGCGCCAGCCGCCCGGTGTAATCGATCCGCAAGCTGTCGGCACCCTTGACCGCCCGTAGCTGCCGATAGTCGGCGACTCCCGCCGTGGCGGTGCTGACGAACGGCAGCGCCACATCATCGAGCGTATCGCCCGGTGCCGCATCGAGCCCCGCCAGCATCACGGTCGCCCGCCCACCGGCGCCGGTGAAGGTGCCGCCCGCCCCGCTCGCGGCGAAGCCCGCGGGCAGGGTCACCGCGCAACGCCCCTGCGGATCGTTGACCGTCGAGCCGGGCGCGCTCGGCGGCGGGGGCGGCAGGGTGGCGGTTGGGGCGAGGGTCGGCGGCGCGGTCGGCGGCACCGGCGCGACGGTAGCCGTCGCGGTCGGGGCCGTGGTCGCGGTGGCGCTCGGCGCGATGGTCGCGGCGGGTGCTGGGGGCGCGGTCGTCGGGGCAGCTGTGGTCGGCGGCGCGGTGATCGCGGTCGGCGGTGGCGCGGTCGGCGAGGGGGGGACGGCGGCGCTCGTCAGCGTCGGTGCCACCGCCGACGGGGTGGGGGGCGGGGCAAGGGTCGGGGCGACAGATGGCGGTGCGGTCGGCGGCACGGTCGCCATCGTGGGCGGTGCCGTGGCGGTCGGCGTCGCGCCCGCAAATGGCCCGCACGCCGCCAGCCCGAGGGCCACGAACGCCGTGAGGCACAGCTTCGACAACGTCTTCACAGACAGACCCAACAGAACCTCCGAACGAGCGTAGGGAGCTCAGCTCTACAGATCGGCACGGCAGGGCCGCGTCGCTGTGCAGCGCATTGTACTCGCTGCCCCAGACCAAGGCGATGAAATCTCGCCGCGCCGCCGCCTCGTGCGATCGTAGCCCGTCAGTGTAGGCTCATCCCCCGCAACGTGATCGTCAGCCCGGTTGTTTGTAGCCGCACCAGCCCCACATACGGGCTGACCCACAAAATCGTCTCCCGCGCGCTGCCATCGACGGTGTCGGTGTCCCATCGCCGGATGCGGTAGGTGGGGAAGGGCGTCCCCGGCGACGCCTCGATCGTCTCGGCCCCTTCGACCGCGAACCGGTACGTCACCGCCTGCGGGCGACTCCCCGGTCCCGCTGTGCGGGTCGTCGTCGTCTCCCAGGTCTGCCCGACATCGATGCAGTAGCGGTAGGCGACGTATGGCGGCTCGTAGCGGGTCGTCGCGCCGCCCGGCTCGGCGCGCCCATGGATCAGCAATTGCCCATCGCGCTCCTGCCAATATTCCAGCGCGATCGACGGCGACGAGACCCGGACCTTCAGCAACGTCTCGCCGGGCTTGAATGCCGTGTCGAGCGCGATAACCTCATAGGTCAGGCTGTACGTCGAACGGCTATTGCCGTATGACCAGCGATTCCCCACCAGCGCGCCGAAGTAGTCGAGGCTCGCCCCGTAGCGCCAGGCGCGGTAATGCAGGCCGATATTCGCCATCTCCACGCGGAAGGCCGGGTTGTTGGTCGGCACGTAGGTCAGCACCCGGCGCTCGAAGACCTGCACCAGCACATCGCGGGTCACGCCGCCGATCGCCGCCCGCGCCCAGTACGCCTCGCTCGTCGGCAGGCCGGTGACGAAGAACGGCGTCGCCGAGAGGGGCGCGACGACCAACCGTCCGCCCTCCTCCACCGACCCGGTGCTGGCGAGGAAATCGCGGAAGACCGAGGCGAGGCGGTGATTGGTCGCGGGGACCAACTCGGTGGCGGTCACCGCGTAGCGACTCAGGCTGGGGTTGTTGCCGCGATTGCCGTCGTGGTCGATCGTCTCGGTGATGGCGGCATTCGCCGCCGCCGGGGGCGCGGACAGCACCCGCCCGAACGCCCGGTAGCTCGGGGCCAGCAGATCGCCGGGGTCGCCCGCGACCGCCTGCTCGGACGGCGTGCGGGACTGGAAATCGTTGTAGCCGACCTGCATCCGCCCGGTGATCAACTCATTCGCCAGCAGCCCGTTCGTGACGAACCAGGGGCTCGCGCGGTCGCCGCGCGGGTCGTTGAGCTCCATCCGGCTCTTGTCGAAATACTGCACCTGGCGCGCGTCCCCCGGCGCCCCGTAGAGGGTTTCGGTCACGCCGCCCGGCGTGCTGGTGCATGGCCCCCAGTAGTAGGTGCGCGACACCTGCCCGGCGCTGACGGGCGCATCGGTGCGCGCCCAGGTTGCCGCGAAGGCCGGATCGGCGAACGGGCCTTGCGCCAGCGCCCCGAGCGGCACCGCCGCCGCGACGATCGCGACGACACCGATCAGCAGCGCCCGAGACACCAGTGCCTGCGACACCCGCCCCATCGCCCTCTCTCCCCGCCATCAGCAATCCGCACCATACTAACGCCACACCCGCCGAAAAGTTGCTGGCGACTGGGCGAGTCGGGACGGTAACAGGAGACACGTAGACACGGAGGAGATTACGCCCCCCTGCCCCCCAATTCTGGGGGGGCTGGCGTTACAAAGTAAGGGGACATCATGGGAAACCTCCCTCCTTCCCAACGGCTGTACCCCCCAGAATTGGGGGGCAGGGGAGCGACCCACGCATCCCACACCGCCCACCTCTATTCGTCACTCCCCATTCCCCATTCCGCACTCTGCACTCCGCACTCCCCACCCGTCACTCCCCCAGCGCTCGCCGCAACTCCCCCGCCTCGCGCAGCCGCCGCTCGGCCTCGTCGCGCCCGACGCCGAGGCGCAACATCACGATCGCCGTGCGCGGGCTGCCCCCGGTCGCCAGCGCCTCGGTCGCTGCCTCGTCGGTTGCCCCGGTCGCGTCGCGGACGATCCGCACCGCGCGGGCGCGGAGCTTCACATTCGTCGGCTGCACATCGATCATTAAATTGCCGTAGACCTTGCCCAGGCGGACCATCGTCGCCGTGCTGAGCATATTCAGCACCAGCTTCTGCGCCGTCCCGGCCTTCAAGCGACTGGAGCCGGTGATCACCTCCGGCCCGACGATCGGCGCGATCATCACCTCGACCGCGTCGGCGAGCGGCGAGCCGTCGCGACAGGCCAGCCCGGCGGTGAACGCCCCGCGCGCGCGCGCCTCGGCCAGCGCGCCCAGCACATACGGCGCGCCGCCGCTCGCGCTGATCCCCAGCGCCAGATCGTCCGGCCCTACCCCCGCCGCGCGGGCGTCGGCCCGCCCCAGCTCGGCATCGTCTTCCGCGCCCTCGACCGCCCGCGTCAGCGCCCGCGGCCCGCCCGCGATGAACGCTTGCGCCAGGTCCGGCGGTGTCCCGAAGGTCGGCGGCCATTCCGCCGCATCGAGCGCGGCCAACCGCCCGCTCGTCCCCGCGCCGAAGAGGAGGAGCCGCCCGCCGCGCGCTAGCCGCGCCGCCAGCTCATCGGTCGCCCGGGCGATCTGCGGCACGACCGCGCGCACCGCCCCGGCGACCGTCGCGTCCTCATCGTTCATCAGCGTCAGGATCTCCGCCGTCGGCAACCGGTCGATCGCCATGCTGCGCGGATTCCGCCGCTCGGTCAGCGGCAACCGGTCGCCCTCGTCTCGTCCGCCCACGTCCGCCCCCCTTTTCGCCGTTTCGGCACGCCGCGCGCTCGATGCGGGCCGGGGATCTTGCCACGCGCCCACTTTTCTGCTACTATACTCGCCAAGTGCAGAGCCGTGCGGGTGTAACTCAGTTGGTAGAGTACCTGCTTCCCAAGCAGGCTGTCGTGGGTTCGAGTCCCATCGCCCGCTCCCTTAGCAATAGCGCCAAAAACGGCACGGCACATAACACCCCTTCTGAACGTGGCAGGCTGTCACATCAGAGGGGGTGTTTGCTATGGAAATCCACAAGGCGTTAGAACGCTATCTCCGCTTTCATCGTGCCGAGGGGAGTAGTCCCAAGACACTTGATTGGCACCGCCTCTCCATCGCGCAGTTCAGCCAGCACCTAGCCGCGACGAACCACAGCGGCGATGTAGACGACTTGTGTGCCGATGACTTGCGTAGCTACATCGACGTGCTACGCGAGAAGGGGCTGGCACAATCCAGCGTGGCCACGAAGATACGCAGCATCAAGGCGTTCGGCAAGTGGCTAGTCGTGGAAGAGTACACCTCACGCGATGCGTTCACCCGCGTCAAGCAACCACCCACCGAGGATAAGGCGAAGGACACCTTTTCGCCGGAAGAAGTCTCCGCACTCCTGACGACGTGCGACAGGAAGCTAGCCACGGGTGCGCGTGACTTCGCCATCATGCTGCTGCTGTACTCCACCGGCCTCCGCGCTTCGGAATTGCTGGCCTTGCGTGAGGCCGATGTAGAGTGGGAGAAGGGGTTGATAGTGGTGCGGCGTGGGAAGGGTGGCAAGTACCGTGTGGTGCCGCTGGGGAGGCCAGCGGAGAAAGCCTTGACACGCTATCTCCATCACCCGCGACGGCAACGCTTCGAGAATGCGCCAGTGCTATTCGTGACGGATGAGGGGGAAGCACTCGGCCTCAATGCCTTGCAGCTAGCTTTGCAGCGCCATGGGAAGGCCGCTGGTATCCACGCCAATGCACACAAGTTCCGGCACAGTGCAGCGGTACAGTACCTTCGCAGCGGTGGCCGCGTGGAGACGCTACGCACCATGCTAGGCCACACAACATTGGAGATGACGTTGCATTATGCGAGACAGGCCGGTATTGACTTGACCACGGCACACGAGGCGCATGACCCCGCGCGTAGCTTGAAGGTGCGGGTATAGCCGCGTAGCACTTGCATTGCGTACAAGCCAATACAGTACGGCTAGCGGCCTGTCAACAATGGCAGGCCGTTCATTGTGTTCCTCACGTTCTACGTTCCAGGTAACTTCGGACTTCCCGTAACAAGGTGGTGCGACATGTATTCTGCTTCTAACGAAAGGAGTTTCGCAGCAGGAAAAAGCTTACCTTCGTGGTCGTCCTCTGCATATAGATAGAGAGTGAGGACGTACAATCCTGCCACTGCGTGAAGCACATTTCCAAGGTTTGCATCCCTATATGCCGCACTCCTATCGTGTTTCACCGCATTGTGACTGTGCCACCAATCGGGGTTCTTGCTAGCTTTCCATGACTCCCACGGAAGTAGCGTTATTCCGTGTGCCGGTATGGTGACGGCGAGTTCCGGCAGCGGGGGATAGCCAGCAAAAATAACTTGCCGTGAATTGTCCATTGTCCAATTCCTACCCGTTGCCACCCTCCTACCCGTTATCACCCTCCTATCCGTTATCACCCTCCTATCCTTCAACACCTTCCTACTCTTTGTCCCCTTCCTACGCCTTATCTTCGGTTGCGTACCTAGCTTGCTACACAAAAGTTTGGCAACAACATCAATCTCTGATGATGCGGCCAAGAGGATGCGTACCAACTCTACCGAGTACACCCCGTAGTTGGCCGTGTCCAACTCGATGTAGCGAGAGAGGCGTTGCAAGTCGTCATCGAGGGTGAGGAAATATTGCCAGTGTGGATAGGCCACAGCGTGCCTCCTGCGGTACTGTCATCATAGGGTAACAGTGTAACGCCGATGACGACGCTAGCATAGCCTGTGGCCACTATGGCAGTAAAGGGGGTAGGGGGTGTTCCCCCTATTATAGGAACGACGATTGGTGAGACGAGGGTGGTACGTCACAGCGTGGCCTGTTTTTTCTTGAATGCTACGCCTGTAGCACCGCCCTGGAGAAGTTGCGTGAGAGGTTGACATGTGCCGGAATGGCAATTTTCCGCGAAGCGCCGCATTCTTTCGTGCGTGAGTAGCCGCTAGTATTGACAGAAGGCCAAGGTGAACGTACACTGACTGTGGCGCTTTCCTTTGTCAGCTAGGGATGACTACATCGTGGCCACTGCGAGAAAGAGGTAGGGATGTCTTCGCAGCCTTCACCGCAACAACTTTCGTTTTTCACCGAAGCTGATAGCCTCTCAGCCACAGGTACTGATGGTGCAGGGTCTGTATCGAGTAGGCGGATAACCAGTATTGCGCCAGTCCGACGAATTGGCACCGGTAGCACAAGTAGCGTTTCAACACTTGCGCGCTTGAAGAAATCTTCAACAGTCAAGCACCGCATCCTCGACCAATACTGGCCTGTCTACTTGAAAATCATTGGTAAGTACAACACTGAATTATGCTATGTCGATTGCTTTGCAGGTCCAGGAAGATACATGGTAGGCGATAGTGAGGTGGATGGTTCGCCTGTGCTGGCCGTTCGTGCCGCCATTGAATATTGCGTGAAGTCCCCGCACCGCAGAATTACTATGCACTTCATAGAAAACCATATGCCTACAGTGAGGCAGCTAGAACATCATCTCCAACAATTGCAGCCATATCCTATCAATCTGCACGTCCATACTCATCACGGCGACAGCAATGAGAAGGTAGAAGAACTGCTGACGTGCCTGCCTGCAAGAATGCCAGCGTTCTTCTTCATCGACCCTTACGGCTACCCATTATCTATCGCCGTCACCAATCGTATATTGAACCGGCCACAGAACGAGGTGCTGGTCAACCTCATGTGGTGCAAGATTCAACCGCACCTCTATAACCCTAAGGCACGTAACCGCATCACACGCTACTTCGGCAACGAGGATTGGCGCACTGAGAGTTTCATGCGCGCTAGGGGTGCCACACGGGAACGGGGTTTCCTCGACTACGTGTGTTCCCAACTTGACGCAGAATACTTCTGTCCCTTCACCGTATTGATGGATGAACGTGAAGACCCGCTGCGCGGGACGAAATACTATCTTCTGCACGCCAGTAATCACCCGACGGCTGCCCGAAAGATGAATGATGTTATGTGGCCGCTGGGAGATGAACCCGGCACTTTCCGTTACTCGGCTAGTGAACGCGGCATACTCATCCCTCAGACAGTTGATTTGCATCAGCTTGGCGCAATCCTACTGCGCGACTTCATGTCCCAAACTGTATCGTTTGCGGCTTTGCTACAAAGAACGTGCGACTTAAGGTATACCGAGAAACATTATCGCGCGGCTATCAAGTTGTTGTGCCGTGAGAATACGGTACGCCAAGATGGATGGGTGGAAGTGCGGCATACTACGCCAACAAGAAGAACGGATGCGATACGTCCAATGGACGAGATTACATTCTCGCCGTTCTAATGGCGGCGAGGCTTATCGCATTCATCGCAAACTGACGGCACTTGCGCTTGGGAATTGGTCCCAGGTTATACCGTCCAGTTCGCGTCCGCCTACCTTCGGTGTCCTGCCACCCCATTGCTTGAAGAAGAAGGGGACGCCTGCGTGCGTGCATTGGTCGCGTATGTCGCGCACCCAAGCGGCATCAATAGGTCGATGGCCGAGGCCGCTTTCCCCACCGACAATCACCCAATGTATCCCAGCCAAATCGAGGTCCGGCAATGGGCCTATCAATGGTTCACAGGAGAGGAAGCGCACATCGGCACGGCAGTCGCGCAGGAAATCAATCCTCCGAATAACGCGACTGTCCTCGACTGAGGTTCCCAGCCACACATTCGGCGGGGTTGGATTGTCTGCCGTGAAACGTGCCATGCGTTCTGGACGCTTCGTCAGGATTTGGAAGGTATGCTGTGGACACGCACGCATCACCTCCCACACTTGCCTGACAAAATCCCTCGGCACCTGTGCGTGGAATAAATCGGACATCGAATTGACGAACACACGGCGGGGAGCACGCCAATGGAGAGGGTGTTTCAGGGTACTCGGATGAAGGGTAACGGTGAAGCCGTTCTGGTACTTTGCCACGCCCATGTGCTGAAGGCGCAGCGACAGGGTTTCCGCATAGCAGTGGTCACAACCAGCGCTGATAGCCGTGCAGCCGGTAACGGGATTCCACGTGGCGTCGGTCCATTCAATCCCACTCTTATCGCCCATATGCCTTACCCTCGCGCCGCTTGCTAGATGTGGGTATGCGCTAAGGCGCATGGTCATAAGCCTTCACCAGTGTAGAACGAACGTTCGCGGGGGTCAACCTTCCGAAACCCTGACGCTTGTGTGCTAGTATGTCATCCTCATTCAGCAGCATCACTTGATAGACTGGCTTCCCAGCGTGTGATGAAGTCTGCTAATGGCAAGCCAAGGTGGTAACAGATACGGCGTAACTCCACCACGTCCACACGCCGCTGGCCACTCTCAATATCGGAGACGAAGGATTGTCGCTTGCCTAGCCGTTGCGCTAAGTCAGCCTGTCGCAAACCAGCAGCAAGCCGCGCCTGACGTAAGGCGATGCTGAGTTGCTGTTGTTCGTTGCTGTACAGCGATTTCCCCATGCGGCGAGGATACGCAGGGTAGACGCATATCGGAAAAGGCGATATTGTGGCTGTGGCTTCGGATAACCAAGGCAATAACCTCGCATCGGTGGTGAGGCGGTAGTGGGAGTAACGCATTGGGCAGTGTGATTATCGGCCTGATATTCCTGGTGGGTGTGGTGGTTGTCGGCGGTATTCTCCTGAACTTCGGCTTCGGCATCGCCGGTGCTGGTAAGCACGCGGTAGCTGGCCTCGCCATTCAGAATAGCCGGGTGCGTTCATCGTGGCGTGGCCTGCCGCTACCCGTTGACGCGAGTCAACTGCGGCACAAGAGTGAAGTTGAAACCAGCTATGTTCTGGACGGCGGCCATCTCGCAATGGCTTCACAGTGGTTTGAGAATAATTGGGTGAAGCAAGGTTATCCGCTTGTCCACCGCGAGGATACGCATTCGCCAGAGTACGGCATCATGCGTCATTATCAATATCGGGACGAACGGCATCCTGGAACCATTGATGTGCTGTTCATCCT
>DATCMP010000190.1:0-13847 GCA_036563365.1 Thermomicrobiales bacterium | reverse complement strand
GGTTACTGCCATGTGCCGCTCAACAGCACCGCCGATATGCCCGAGCGGATCGAGGCGCAGATCGAGCGTTTCGCGCCGGGCTTCCGTGGCCGTATCCTCGCACGGCGTACCGCCGATTCGGCGGCGCTGGAACGGTACAATCCCAACATGGTTGGGGGTGACATCGGCGGCGGCGAGACGACCCTCGGTCAACTCGTCTTCCGGCCCACGTTCGGTCGCGCGCCCTATACCACGCCATTGCCCAATCTGTTCCTGTGCTCCGCCTCGACCCCCCCAGGCGGCGGCGTTCATGGTATGGGCGGGTTTAATGCGGCGCGGGTAGCGCTCCAGCGCCGCTGGTAGGTACGCACCAATAACGGCGGATACAACAACGGCGGATAAAGGAAGGGCGATGGCGCGACAAGGGGAGCCGATACGAATCGGCTGCACCGGTTGGTCGATCCCGGCAACGGGCAGCCCGCACTTCCCAGGGGTGGGGAGCCATCTGGAACGTTACGCGCAGCGCTTCACAGCGGTCGAGATCAGTTCATCATTCTATCGCCACCATCTGCCACGCACCTACGCCCGCTGGGCTGCCACGGTCCCGGCGGACTTCCGCTTCGCGGTGAAGCTCCCGCGCGCCGTAACGCACGAGGCCCGCCTGGGTCCGGCGGGCTTGCCCGATCTCGACCGTTTCCTGACCGAGGTCGGGCAGCTGGGCGACCGGCTCGGCCCGTTACTCGTGCAGTTGCCCCCGAGCCTTGCTTTCGATGCGGACCGCGCGGCCTCGTTCTTCGCGGCGCTCGCCGCGCGTACCGACGCGACGGTTGCCTGCGAGCCACGGCACCCCTCATGGTTCACCGGGGCCGCCGACGCGCTCCTGACCGCGGCCAAGGTTGCCCGCGTTGCTGCCGATCCGGCGATCATGCCCGAGGCGGCACACCCCGGTGGATGGGCGGGCCTGGCCTACCACCGCCTGCACGGAAGTCCCGTGATCTATCGCTCACCGTATGCGGCGTCGACCTTGGCCGCTCATGCCATGACACTGGCGAATGAGGCGGCTGCGGCACCGGTTTGGTGCTTCTTCGACAATACCGCCGACGGCGCGGCTCCGCTCGATGCATTGGCTCTCATCGCGCGCCTCGGTTAGCGAGGCGACGATCGCTACCCGCCCCGTGCTTCTGGACGCAGTTGGGTTTACCCGATTGGAAATCGTCGGTGTGCAGCCGCTTCGCTCGATCGAGGTCGGCGACCAGCACGACATGGGGGTGCCCTTCCTCCGGCGCACGTATCGGGTCTATTTCGGGACGTGCGGCTTGGCTGTATGACGACGCCCCTGGCCCTGCTTGCCGATTCCCGCCGGTATCGCCCCCTTACACCCTGTATCGCGGCCCTACGCCTCGAGTCGGTATTGGCACCGCTCGGCGCGCACCAGGATCGGCTGCATCAGCTCGCGGCGAATGCGGTTATGCTCGTCATCGGTATCCCACGCCTGGTACGCCGCCTCATCCACGAAGTCGAAAACGGCGGCCATCGACGCGTTCCCTTCGCGCAGGCCGAGATCGAGCCCCCAGGTATGCGCGAGCAACCCCGGCACAACCATCGCCTTGATCGCGCTGACCCACGGCTCCACCTGTGCTGCGGTAGTCCCTGGTTGCAGGATAAAAAGCCCAATGTGGCGAATCATGCCCCACCTCCTCGCAAATACCTGTTCAGCAACGAGAGGGGCGTAGCATAACACAGCGACCGCGTCCGTGCGTCTGATTATCCCTGGGGTGCAGCGGGTTGTCCGCACGTAGCCGGTTGGGCGATGCGACCGGTGACCGTTCCGCGCCGATTAGTCGACTTTCGGTGCCGTCTCCTCCCCAGGGCTCGTGCGGCACCCGGCAAGTCGCGCCCGAATCTCGTTCGATCGCTCGGCTCAGTATGCGTTCTCAGTATGCGTTCTTGGTAGAAGATCTGGCGGTGGTTTCGGACACTACCCCGGAGCTGTCTTGCGCTTGACCGAGCGGATAGACGAACTCGACACCGTCCGGTCCCCGCCGCGCCACTTCCACGATCGTGCGTCGTACGGTGACCGGGACGGTCCTGACCTCTTCGATGACGCGCCGCACAAGACGCACCTCGCCCAGGTCGGTTGCATAGCCGCCAACGGCAACGCGTTCCTCAGCCAATGGCAAGATCGTGCGCTCGATCGGCGCAACGTCGCGGCGATCGGTCGCCTGGTCCACCCGATCGAGCGCGCGAATTTGCTCCCTGAGTTCCGTCCAGCCCGTTTCCTCGCCCGCTCGGTGACGCGCCGATGGGGCGGAAGTGGCGCGGCGATCCGTGGTCGGCCGTACCTCCGCGACCGCCACCTCCTCGCGGCGGACGGTGGCCGTGACCTGCCCCGCCTCGGCCATCCGCGCCCGCTCGATCACGAGCTCACGCGTGATGATCGCCTCCGGGGCCACGACCGGTTCCCAGCCTCGCAGCGGGATACTCGTCACCTCATCGCCTGGAGCGGGCTCTTCCCCCGGTTGCCAGGGTTGACCGGGCTCGCGCCGCTGGATGGTCAACTCCTCGCGGCGCGCGATCACCGGAACCAGACGCTTCTCCGTCACCACGCGACGGCGGATTTCCACCTCGCCGAGCCCGATCTCCCGCGTCGCCACCCGGAGACGTTCCTCGGCCAATGGCACGACGATCCGCGTATCCCGAGCCCCCGCGACAGATCCGGTCGATTCGGTGACCCTCGCCGCAGAATCCGCGAGGTAAACGATTTCGTTGTCGAGATGCGAGATGGCGGCGCGGGGATAGAATGCGCCCGCGACGTGTAACCCGTCCGCGCTGGCGGCATCGACCACGCCGAGCGGGCGACCATCGGCCCCCCGGACCAGCATACCCACGCGTACGCCCCTATCATCCAGCGCCGCCATCCCGCCCTCCTCGCGCGTGCTCGAAGGCCCTTGAGCCGCCTTCCGGGCAGCGTTACCGATTGCGCGCCCGGTTCCATCCCTCGCGGACCTCGTGGCGCAACTGCTCCCAATTGTCGCCGCCGCTGGTCGCGGTGCCGCCGGTGTGCGTCGCGCTACGCGTCTCATACTCTCGGCGCAGATCCGGCTCGATATCCTCGAACTCGCGGTTGGCGTAACGCTCGTCGTGCGCGGCGGTGAACCCACTACGGTAGTGCGGCTCGGCCTGTGCGAAGGTGCGGCTGGTGGCGCCGCCGGTTGTCGCGTGCGTGCGCTCGAAATCGCCGCGAACTTGTTGATAGGCCTGGTCTACATCGATGTGCTGCTTGCGTACGGTGCCACCGACCTGGCGCTCCTCGGTGACGGTCTCCTTGTCGATCACGACCTCGCCGGTGACGACAGCATCCTTGGAGACAACCGCCTCCTCGCCGCGCAACTGCATCCGGATCGTGCCCTCGTTGAAGGCGTCGTCGTCCTCGCGCAGCGGGCGCTCATCGACGCTGACCTCCCGCACACGGGCCTCCTCGCGTCGTAGCGTCACCGGGATCGTCTGCTCTTCCTCGGTGACCGTCTTCCGGACGTCCACCTCACCCAGATCGACCTCGCGCTTCCCGACCGAGAGGCGTTCTTCGGCTACCGGGATCCGGACATCACCCCCGGCGTGTCCCGCGACCGCCTCGCCGACCTGTCGCGTACCGGATGTGCCGTGCGCGGTTGTGCGCTCGGCACCACTCTCCAGGATATCTGCCCGGTCGTTACGGTCGCGGTCCAATGCCCGATCGAGCGGTCCGGGAGCCTCGATCCCCCGCGTCTCATCGTCGCGTCGATTCGTGCCGCTCATGGTTTCCTCCTCTGTCCAAATCATCTCGGGCGCGTCGCCCGCAACTATCGAGATCTGCACGTTCACGACGTTGTGGGAGCGCTCCTCGATAGCCTGTAGTAGGCGATTTTCGTGCCACGACTCGCCGCGTTCGTCGCCTCAGGGGGATATACTTCCATCGTCTGTGAACCCGAATGACCACAGGGGAGCGCCATCCGGTAGCTTGTGTCAGGGCTGCTCGCTCTGCCCAGGCCAATGCGTGAGGTACCTGGGCAACCGGCTCGGGAGGAAGTGATGACACGACAATTGCGACGGTGCCAGTTTCTCCTGAGGGGGCTGGGATTCGCGGGGGGCGGGCTGCTCGCGGCCGGCGGCGGCGGTGGCGGCACCGCGACGAGTGCGACCGGCGCGGTATCGAGCGTTTCGCCGGGGGCAAAGAAACGGGGCGGCGAATTGCGCTATCTGCTGCGCGGCGGTTCGCCCGACGAGACGAAGGCGACGCAAGAGTTCTTAAACACGTCGTTCGTTAAGCAGGCCGGCGTGAAAGTGACGGTTGAGACGCCCGTCGGCGAGGTTGACGAGAGGCTTACCGCCGCGATGGTCGGTGGCAACGCCCAGGATGTCTTCGATACCTGGCTCGACAACGTGGTGCCCTATGCGGACCGTAACCAGATCGTCGATGTCGCACCGTTGGTGGGTCGCGATCTGCAAGCGGTCGACATCGACGACTTCTATCCCTGACATCTATCCCTGACAGTGGAAACGTTTCAAGCCGCCGAACGGGATCCGTTTCGGCATGCCGAAGTTCGTCAATATCGAGCACTACCCGGAGCTGGCCGAGGTGAACCTCGACCTCGCGCCGAAAGCGATGCAGGAGGGCTACCCCGGCCACAGGCCCCTCTTCAAGAAGGACGGCGAGGCCCAGCAGATCCTTACCCCGGCACTCGAAAAGCTCTTCGCCGTCGGCGACACCACCGTCACCTACATGAAAGATATCGCTCAGCAAGTGACGGCGAAGATGAAGGGGCAGGGAGTAGCCAGAAGCCAGACTTCAGCTTCACACCGCGATTACGGCCTGCTCAATTAAGACCTGCGCGATCGGGCTGCCCGGGGGGCGCTGACCCTCCGCGACTTCCGGTCGTTGCCCGATCCGGCCCAGCGTGCGCTGGGGAACCGGGACCGACAGGCCCTGCCCCCCCGCTCTTGCCACGCTATGTGGTGTCGATCCCACTCGGGGTGGACGAAGGCAGCCCGGATCGACGGCGCGAATTGCTCCCAAACCTGGTCAACCTTTGCGCGGCGTACGGCACCCGACCCCGCTGTGGTGCTCTCTGCTCGACGCGACGATACGAACTTTCTTGCCATTCGCCTCCGCCTGACGCATGGCAAGCTTCTTGCCATTCGCCTCCGCCTGACGCATGGCAAGCTTCTTGCCTTATGCACACCATTGATGAGGCGGACAACGGGTCGGCCTTCCGTCGCACGACGCGGCGCGCATTCGCAAAGGAGAGCGGCATGAGCCAGCGGTTCGACATCCAGGAAGGTATGCAAGTCTACGGCGGTGATCAGCTGATCGGGCGCGTTGAGCGGCTCCACGGGGACGGCTTCCACGTCAACGGTCACCATTACACCCCCGAAATGGTCACCCGCGTCGAGCACAACCGGATCTACCTCGGCGACAGCGGGATGGGCGGGGCTGCGCTCGGCGGCGCGGAGATGAGCACCGACACCACCGCGCAATCGCAGACGCGCACGATGGACACGACGGCGAGCGCTATTCGGGACACCGCAATGACCGATAACGCCACGCTCCTGGGGGAGCGCGAGGCGGGCGAGGTGCGAGTGCCGATCATCGAGGAACGGCTGGCCGTCGGCACGCGCGAGGTTGAGCTGGGTGAGGTCGACATCCGCAAGACCGTGACCGAAGAAGAGCAGACCGCATCCGTGACCCTGCACCGCGATGAGGTTCGCGTCGAGGAGATCGCCGTCGCGGAACGCCCGCTCCAGGCGGGGGACGACGCCTTCAATGAGGGTACGATCCGTATCCAGTTGCGCGGCGAGGAGGCGGTGGTCGCGAAGGAGACGGTTGTGACCGGCGAGGTGGTCATCGATAAGGAGACGATCGCCGAGGAGCGGACGATCACCGACACCGTGCGCCGGCAGCGCGTGGACGTGGACGAGCGTTACCGTCAGGCACGCACCGAGCTGGAACGTGATCACGCGACGCGCGTCGGGACGACCGGTCGGACCTTCGCCGAGTCCGAGCCGAACTATCGCACCGGCTTCGACGCCGGCCACGATGAGCGCTACATCGGTCGGGAATTCGCGGATGTCGAGCCGGATCTGCGCCGTGACCACGCGACGCGCGGCGTGACGGCGGACCGGTGGTCCGAGCTGCGTCACGAAATCGAGGCGGGCTGGAACAAGGCGCGCAATCGCTAGCGCCGCGTGAGCGGTCAGGGAGAGCATCACATGGCAGGCTGGCTGGATCTCGCGACCGTCGCGCCCGGCACCCCGGTTTTCGGCGCGGATGGCACGCCGCTCGGTGCGGTCGAGGCGGTCGAGGGGCAAAACCTGTACGTCGGAGGCCGAGCGATCCCTGCGGAGGCTATTGCCCGCGTCGAACCGGCGGGGCTTTTCCTGCACCTGACGCGTGCCGCGCTCGAGGCTGGCCCGCCAAGCGCCGCGCCGGATGTGTCGGAACCTGGGGCGGCAAGCGCCGCAGCGGCAACGGAGGGCGATCGCCTCGTTATCACGCTGGCGGATGAGCGACCGGTGGTGACGGCACGGGAGGTTGACCAGGGGGAGATCATCATCATCAAGCGGGTGATCGAGGAGGAACGGCTGGTGCCGGTGAGGTTGCGCCGCGAGGTGCTGGAGCGGGTACGCCGGAATCCCGACGGTACCGAGACGATCGAGGACACGCAGATAACGAACGCATGAGCAGAGCGGCACCGCGTGATACCGCGCGGTGCGAAAGGGAGGCGAAATGGTCACGACCACGCAGCAGACGACGACCGGCAAGCACACGGTCGTGGGAGTTTTCGATGGCCCGAATCACGCCGAGCAGGCGCTGAACGGCTTGAAGGCCGCCGGTTTCACCCCCGAGCAGGTCTCGGTGGTGGCGCAGGACAAGCAGGACATGCAGCAAATGGCGGAGCGCAGCGACATGGCGGGCGAGGGCGCGGCAACCGGCGCGGTCACCGGTGGTGTCCTCGGCGGCCTGGCCGGTTTCCTCGTCGGCATCAGCGCGATGGTCATCCCCGGCATCGGCCCGATCGTCGGCACCGGGATCCTGGTCTCGACGCTGGCGGGCGCGGGGATCGGCGCGGCGGCGGGCGGCCTCGTGGGGGCACTGACCGGACAGGGCGTCCCCGAGGACGACGCGCGGGAGTATGAGGGACATGTCAGGTCGGGCAGTATCCTCCTGACCGTTCACGCGCTCTCCGCGGAGGAAGAACGTCAGGCACGCACGATCTTCGATGGCGTCAGCGGGGGCAGCGTCCGCAGCTACGGCAATCCTAACTGATGTAGCGACCGAACCTGTCGCTGCGGGGATGATCTGACGCAAGCGCTTGACGAGCGATTCTACTCGGGAGCGACATCACTTGCGTGGCAGGTGAGCCCGAGAAGGAAGGTATTCGGCGCAGATGAGCAGAGCCTGGCGCGGAAGAAGCCGGGCGACCCCTGGCTACTGGACCGATATGGGTTTATCCCACGCGACGGCGGCGGCGGTATTACACCGCCGCCGTCGCGTGGCGGTTTCCGTCGGGGCTGGGTTATGCGCGCGGTGCGGAACCTGACATCCCCGGATCTTTTTCGCCGATAACCCTCCCCGTCAGCGACCGACCCATCCTCGTTCTCCCTTTTTCACGTCAGTCTGCACATGTCCGTGCTACACGCCCCAGGCGTGTGCAGTCGCGTATCCAATACCGATCGCCACACTACCATACGGACTGCGCCGCACGGCGAGCTGTTCTCGCCGCTGGTCCACAATTCGCTCCTGTCCCGGCGCTGACGCGGGCGTAGCGAGCGCACCGGAGATCGACCAACCGCCGCGAGTCCGTGAGTGCAGCACTTCGCCAACCGTCCGGTTGGTCGGTGAAAATGAGTTGGACGCAGGGGTAGCGCGGTAGCCTAATGGTGCCGATCCGCCGAGTTGGTGCTACCCCCGTCGTCAGGAGCCCCGCCCGGAGGCGCGGTGTCAGATCCGCAGTCGGGCTAGGTGGGGCGAAGCGGCAGCTGGTCACCCGGGACCGCTGGCAGCACCGATGGCGGGCGCAACCAACGTCGTCCTCCACACATTGACATGCCCATTAACCCTATTGACCAGCCGAATACTGTGCGCTGCTATGTTGGACTGTGGGTATGGTGCCCTCGCGTCGTCGGTGTGTGGTGCGGAGTGCTGGTGCCGCACACGACCTCGGGATCCCTTGGGGCGCGAATATTGGTTATGAGGGCGACGTACGTCACGGGGGGTGACGCAGCAAACCGGCAGGCACTTCGTGTACGGCACGATGTGCGGTGTTCGCCTGGTGGATCGTTACCGCCCCGCGTAGGTGCGGCCCTGCTACTCGACATCGGATGGCGAAACGTTGCGAAAGGAGTCGGCTCATCGATGGGGAGCGATAAGACGGCACGCGCATTGGGCTGGTTCAGTATCGGCCTCGGCCTCGCCGAGGCGGTGGCGACGC
The DNA here is from genome assembly GCA_036563365.1 of Thermomicrobiales bacterium. Classification (GTDB taxonomy): domain Bacteria; phylum Chloroflexota; class Chloroflexia; order Thermomicrobiales; family CADCWN01; genus CADCWN01. The sequence continues at coordinate 5,400 of DATCMP010000190.1, read as the reverse complement.
GCCGACTCGGCCGTACCCTGGGCTTGGAGTCATATGGCGGGCTCATCCGCGCGTTCGGGGCTCGCGAGATCGCGACGGGGGTCGGCATTCTCGCCACCAACGATCCGACCCCAGGGATCTGGGCGCGCGTCGGCGGTGACGCGCTCGATCTCGCGACGCTCGGCGTGGCTTTGCGCCGCACAACGGGTAAACGTGGTCGCGTCGTCGCCGCGCTCGGTACGGTCGCCGCGATCACGGCGGTCGATCTTGCCTGCGCCAGGCAATTAAGCAAGAAGGGGGGCGAAGGGGACGCGCCAGCCGCAGCGCAGGAGCGTTCGCTCTCCATCGGCAGATCGGCGGATGACCTCTATCGCCTCTGGCGCGAGCCCGGGACCCTGTCGACGATCATGGCGTCGATCGGTGAGGTCATCGCCCTCGATCATGAGCGCTCCCGTTGGACCATCACCGGTCCGCTCAGGCGCACCATGACGTGGGAGACAGAAATCGTGGAGGAACGACCAGGCGAGATGCTGCGCTGGCGCTCGGTCGCGGGGGCGCAAGTAGGTAGCGAGGGGCTGGTGCGATTCCGACCGGCACCGGGCGATTGGGGGACCGAAGTTACCCTCCGGTTGCAGATCGAGCCGCCCCGTGGCCCGGTCGGCGCTATCGCGTTGCGGGTCGCGCGGGGCGGCGCGCGGCTGCTCCTCGGTCAGGCGTTGCACCGCTTCAAGAGCCTCGCCGAGACGGGCGAGGTGCCAACGATCACGGGCCAACCCGCCGCGCGCAACGACGGGCGAGATCGATAAGCGACCAACAAGGAGTAACAAGATGCGTGCGCTCTGCTGGCACGGGGTCAACGATCTGCGCGTCGACACGGTTCCCGATCCGGAGATCATCAATCCGCGCGATGCGATCTTACGCGTGACCCTCTCCACGACTTGCGGCTCCGACCTGCACTTCATCGATGGCTACCTCCCGACGATGAAAGCGGGGGATATCATCGGCCACGAATTCATGGGCGAGGTCGTGGAGGTCGGGCGCGAGGTCACGAAGGTGAAGCGCGGCGACCGGGTGGTGGTCCCGTCGTTCATCGCCTGCAACCAGTGCTGGTTCTGCAACCAGGGTCTCTACTCGCTCTGCGACAATACGAATCCCAACTGGGAGATGCAGGAGCCGCTACTCGGCTACCCGACCGCCGGGATCTACGGCTATACGCACGCTTTCGGCGGTTATGCCGGCGCACACGCCACCTACGTCCGTGTGCCCTTCGCCGATAACGACTGCTTCCTCGTCCCCGAGGGGGTACCCGACGAGCAGGCGTTGTTCCTCTCCGACGCTGCCCCGACCGGCTACATGGGCGCGGACTTCTGCAACCTCAAGGGCGGGGAGACGGTGGCCGTCTGGGGTGCCGGAGGCGTCGGCCTGATGGCGATGCAGAGCGCCTACCTGATGGGGGCCGAACGAGTGATCGCGATCGATCGCCTCCCCGAGCGCCTGCAGATGGCGCGCGACCACGCCAAGGCCGAGACGCTCGACTATACCCAGGTGGACAATGTCACCGAGGCGCTGAAAGAGATGACCGGCGGGCGCGGGCCGGATGCCTGCATCGACGCGGTGGGTATGGAAGGGCACGGCACCGGCATCGATTACGCGTATGATCGCGTGAAGCAGACCCTACGGCTGGAAACCGATCGCGCGCAGGCGCTCCGTCAGGCGATCGTGGCCTGTCGCAAGGGCGGGATCGTCTCGGTCCTCGGCGTCTACGGGCTGACGGACAAATTCCCGCTGGGTGTCCTGATGAATAAGGGGATCACCCTTCGCACAGCGCAACAGCACGGCCAGGCATACCTGCCGCGTCTGCTGGCCCACGCGGTGCAGGGCGAACTCGATCCGTCCTATCTCGCGACGCATCGCTTCTCGCTCGAAGAGGCTCCACGCGGCTACGAGATGTTCAAGCATAAGGAAGACGGCTGTGTGCGCGCCGTCTTCGCGCCGTAGTCGGTCCCCTCTAGCCAGGGATAGATTGCCAGAACGGACGACCCCGCCGCGACGATTGCGGCGGGGTCGTCCGTTCTGGTTACCTCGGCACCACACCGACCCCTTGAGGTTCCAACCCCACCCGAACGCAGTACCCCCGACTCGCCACGACGGGCGCGGATCGTGTATATTTTTCGGACCAAAGATGTCTGAGGAGACAGTATCGGTCACGCTCGATCACCGTTGGGAGGTTCCGTGCAACCGTATAGCACTCATCACCGATCACCGCGTCAACGTCTATTCCTACCCAAACGAGCGCTCGCCCAGCCGGGGAGAGGCCGGCGACGAACGGGGGGCGTTTCGCGCCTCCTCGCGTTGGTGCTGCTCGTAGCGTTGCTCGCCCCATACGCGCCGCCCCGCTGGGAGGGCCGGGCTGCTGGCCCCGCGTTCGTGACGATCCAGGGCGACCAATTCATCCTCAACGGGCAGCGCATCGCGATCAAGGGCGCGAATTATTACCAGCGCAACGCCCCGTGGGCCGAGATGTGGGCGCAGTGGGACGGGCCGCAGGTCGAGCGGGAGGTCGCGTTGGGCGCGGATCTGCTCGGGATTAACGCGTTGCGGATTCTGGTCCCCTATCGGCACGGGTGGGCCGAGAACGGCACAGGGGCGGTCAATCCGGTCTATCTCGACCGGCTGCGGCAGATGGTGCAGATCGCCGGGGCGCACAACCAGCGCGTCATCGTGACGCTGTTCGATTTCGCGGATGAGTGGCCCGCGGCGGGCACCCCCGAAGAAGCGGCTCAGTTGCGCTACCTGACCACCATCGTCACGCTCTTCCGCGATGACGACCGCGTGCTGGCCTGGGATCTGCACAATGAGCCGGACAACTACGGCCACTGGCGCAGCGACGGACGGCCCGACGAGGTCATCGATTGGCTCGCGCGAATGGCGGCGGCCACCCGCCGCCTCGACCCGAACCACCCGCTCACCGTCGGTTTGGGGCACGAGGAGAACAACTGGCTCGAAGCCCGACCGGGGTTGCCCCGGATCATCGATCTGATCGACTTCGTCGGCTATCACGCCTACGATGGCAGCGACTTCGTCACGCCGATCCGCGCGATCAAGGCCCGGACGAGCAAGCCGATCCTGCTGGAGGAAGCGGGGTGGCCGACCGAACCCTGGCATGTCGATCACGGCTTCACCGAGGAGATTCAGCTGGGCTTCTACCGGAATCTGGTCGCCGCGCTCAATAGCGAAGGGGTGGCCGGCGCGGTGCACTGGCTGTTACTCGACCTGACGCAAGGTGCGGAGTTACGCCCTCTCGATTATGCCGCCTGGATGGGCCTCATCCGCCCCGACGATAGCCTCAAGCCAGCCGGGACGGTCTACGCCTCCTGGCAGGTACCGCGCCTGCCAGCGACCGTCGCATCGGCCCTGCCGCTCACCGGCCCGATACCGCCAGCCGCGCCGTCACTCTATTTCCCGGAGACGCGCTTCGACGTGGCGGGGCCGTTCAAGGATCTCTGGCTCGATGGCGACGGTCGCAGGCTCTACGGGTTGCCGCTGACCGAGCCGGTCTTCGAGGGTGATTACCTCGTCCAATATTTTGAGCGCGCGGCGATGGAGTGGCACCCGGAGTGGGCGGGCGGGCCGGGGTACGCCGAACTGACGCCCGCCGCGCGGGCGCACCGTGTCGTCGCCCTACGGCACCTGGGGCGCGTTGCCGTGACGGGGCGTGATTTCCCGGCGGCGGCACCGTTCGCGAGCGATCCGCGGCACTGGTACTTCGCCGAGACCGGCCACAGCCTCAATGAAGGGTTCCTCGCGTACTGGCTCGCGAACGGCGGCCTGGCCCGGTTCGGCTACCCGATCAGCGAGGAGGTGGTCGAGACGCTGGCCGACGGGCGGGCCTACACGGTGCAGTATTTCGAGCGGGCGCGTTTCGAGTATCACCCGGAGAATGTCGGCACCCCCGACACAGTTCAACTCGGGGCCGTGGGCCGCGAGGAGTTGCTGCGACGTGGCTGGCTGCCCCGTTAGCGCCCTCTCCACGTGCCGCGTGGCACCCCCCCCCCGTGTTCGGCCGATCGCGCGGATGGTCAGCGTTGCGCGGCGATCGCCTCCGTGAGTTGCGCCCGCGCCGCTGCGGCGCCCTGCCAGCCGAGCGGCGCGATCGTGCTCCCTTGCAACTCTTTATAGACGGCGAAAAAGTGCTCGATCTCCCGGAGTAGGTGCTCCGGGAGATCGCCGATGTCCTGATATTGCGCGAAGCGTGGCTCCCCTACCGGCACGCCGAGCAGTTTCGGCTCCGCCCCGCCGGAAGTCTCGATCGTCAGGACGCCGAGCAGGCGCGTCCGCACCAGGCAACCGGGGAAGGTCGGTTCCTCGACGAGGACCAGGATGTCGAGCGGGTCGCCATCGGCGGCGCGCGTGCCGGGGACGAAACCATAGTCGGTCGGGAAATGGACCGCCGAGTAGAGGGTGCGGTCGAGTGCCAGGACGCCCCAGGCCGGATTGTATTCGTATTTGTTCCGGCTGCCGCGGGCGATCTCGATCAGGGCATGCACGTTGCCATCTTCGTCGCACGGTGGGATGAGTTCAATCTTCATAACCAGCTCACATTCCGGGGGGCGCCGCGACGCCGACCGGCGCGGCGGTGAGGCGATCGCTCAGCTCGGCGTCACAGGCGAGGCCGCGTAGATAGTGGCGCAATTCCTCCGCATATTCGGGGCGTATCAGGGCGATCTCGAGGTTCGCCTTCAAATAGGCCAGCTTATCGCCGCAGTCGTAGTACCGGTTTTCGCGAACCTCCATCGCGTAGACCGGGAAGCCCGCCGCGATCATCCGGGCCAGTCCCTCGACATAAACCAGCTCGCGATCGGGCTCCGGGGTCACCGCCGACATGAAGCGGGTGAACGTCGGGGTCAGGACATACCCCGACACAATCGCCAGCTCGGACGGTGCCTTGCCAGGGCCGGGCTTCTCGACAATCTCCCGGACCCGAACCACCCCCGGACGCACCGCTTCGCCGCCAACGAAGCCGTACTTCCGAGTATCATCGGGATCGCTTGTGCGGATCGCCGCCAGGATCGGTGCGTCGAACTCCGCGAATGCCGCCACCAACTGCTGTGCCCGGGTCGGCGTCCCGACGAAGAAGTCATCCCCGAAGAGATAGAGGAACGGTTCATCGTGCAGGAGGTGTTTTGCATTCAAGATCGGCGTTGCGTTGCCGGGATGACCTTTTTGGCGCAGATAGGAGAAGTTCGCCAGGTGCGCGATCCGCCGCACCTCCGCCGCCTGCGCCATCTTCCCGGACGCCTCCAGTCGCGCCAGCAGCTCGTATGGCTCGTCGAAGTGATCCTCCAATGTTCGCTTATGCCAGCCGGTCACCATGATGATGTCGTCAACACCGGCGCTGACCGCATCCTCGACGACATACTG
>DATCMP010000189.1:0-5256 GCA_036563365.1 Thermomicrobiales bacterium | reverse complement strand
GGAGCGGAGCCCAATGCCGGTGCTCTACGGGTATAGCCAGCATGTGCTGCCGCGCCCGCATGACTGGGCGGCACGCTATGAAGTCACCGGCTATTGGCTCTTGGATGCCGCGGGCGGCTGGGAACCGCCCGCCGAACTGGTGCAATTCCTGGAAGCCGGTCCACCGCCGGTCTACATCGGCTTCGGCAGCATGGGCAGCAAGGACCCCGCGGCGGCGGGGCGGTTGGCGATCGAGGCGCTGGCGCGCTCCGGTCAGCGCGGGATCCTGGCGGCGGGCTGGGGCGGGATGCAGGCCACGGAGCTCCCGGCGACCGTCCACCCCATCTCGTCCGTGCCGCATAGCTGGCTCTTCCCGCGTATGGCGGCGGTTGTCCATCACGGTGGCGCGGGGACAACCGCCGCCGGGCTCCGCGCGGGCGTGCCGTCGGTGCTGGTCCCGTTCATGGGCGATCAACCGTTCTGGGGGCGGCGTGTCGCCACGCTCGGCGTCGGGCCAACCCCGATCCCCAGGAAACGACTGACCGCCGAGCGCTTGGCAACGGCCATCGGCGAGGCGGTTTCGAACGCCGCGATGCGACAACGGGCGAGCGATCTGGGCCAAGTGCTCCGCGCCGAGGATGGCATCGGCAGGGCCGTGGAAATTATCGACCGCTTCTGCCAACATCTCACGACCGCCCACGGGCAGCGAGAAGCGGTGTCCGCATGAATACCTTGCAGGAGGACCGGATCATGTCGCTCCCGGCGGCATGGCGATACCCCTTCCGCGGACACGGCTGGCCCCGCCGCATCCTTGTCCTGGTGCTGGCGCAATGTATTCCTGTTGTCGGCCAACTGATCCTCCTGGGCTACGGCCAGGAGATCGTGCGGTCGGTCTACGCCGGATAAATGGATCTGCCCCCAATCCGCTGGATGAGGGCGCTCCGCGACGGCGTGCTGTTCCTGCTGACCGGGCTGCTGTACCTGACGCCGATCATGCCGCTGCTCTCCAAGTTCCTCATCGCCGATGCCGTCCTAAACTTTCTAGGCATCATCCCTGCCGCCGACAGCAGGGCGGCACTGGCGATTCGCGTGCTGGGCAGCACCGCGTTAGCGCTGTTCATCGGGCTGATCGTCGTCGGGTTGCATGTGGGCGGTGTGCGCCACGCGCTCGGGGAGCGCAAAGGGCTCATCGAGGCAACCGGCAATGCCAGGCTGCTCCTGAAGCACCGCGCGATCAGCGGACGACTCCTCCTCAACGTCGTCCTGATCGGTCTTGTGGGGCTGGTCGCGGTGAGCCTCGGAGCGGCACTATTGCTCTTGCCCGGTTTCTATCTGCTGGTGGTTTGTTCGCTGGCTTCCTGGTACCTGTTCGCCTGTTACAGGATCGCGGTCGGGATCCACGAGCCGGGTGCCATCCCCAAGGGCAACCTGGGCCACGGGTGGCTCCGCGTACTGCGGCGGCGATTAGCACCCGCCACGCACGGCGACAGCACGGAGCGCTGATCGAGCGTTCGCCTCACGAGATCGCCGTCCACCACGACCGGAGAACGGCGACGTATACCCCCGACCCCTTGACAGCACCATGCAGCAGGCATATAGTTATTCAAGAAAATTCAAATTGACTCCGATTAAACGAGGCGGGTGGGCGATGCCGAAGAACGATCCAGGGTTCCCCGATGACGTGCAGATCATCACCGATCTAGAGACCCTGCAAGTCGTCGCCGACCCGCTGCGTCTGCGACTCCTGGCGTTGCTCCGTCGCGAGCCGCAAACGGTGAAAACCCTCGCCGCCGCCCTCGCGATCGCGCCGACGAAGCTCTATTATCACATCAAGCTCCTCGAAGAGCGCGGGCTCATCCGCATCGCGGGGGTGCGGCCCGGCGCGGGGCCGGCGGAGAAGGAGTACGCGGTCACCGCCTACCGCCTCTCGGTCGATCGCGCCCTCCTCTCACCAAATGCGCCGACAGCGGATGACGCGCTCGACACGTTCCTGTCGATGGTCCTGGATCACAGCAAAAGCGAGATCAAGCGCAGCGTGCGCGCGGGCCTGATCGACCCCGACCCGGCGATCGAGGATCCCTCCGGCCTCACCCTGGGCCGGATCTGGCTGCGGCTGACCCCCGACGAGGCGGCGGAGTTCTACCGCAAGATCGTCGAGATCGAGCGGGAGTATGCCGCGCGCCACGCCGCCGATGACGACGATCCGGCGGTGCGGCGCTACGAGATGCTGATCGGGCTCTACGCCACCTTACCGCCCGAGGACGCTCAACCACCGCCCACCGGCTAACCTGCCACCGCTCGTCCCTGGCGGGAACCGTCGCCGCCACAACCGTCGCAGAGGCACCGGACGACCGCTCGCTGGTCGCCCCAGCTGCCGCGTCGCCCGGCCACCGAAAGGAGCGCACGATGACCAGCGAGCACCACCGCCCCGCCGCGACAGAGGGGCGTACCCTCGGGGCCGACTTCTGGAAATTCTGGATCGGCCAGACCCTCTCGAATCTCGGCAGTTCGGTGACCCGCTTCCTGCTGCCGCTGCTGATCTTCCGGCTCACCGGCTCGGCGCTGGACCTCTCCCTCGCCACCGCCGCCAGCTTCCTGCCCTATCCCCTCTTCGGGCTGTTCATCGGAGCCTGGGTCGATCGGGTCGATCGGAAGCGGCTGATGATCGCCACCGACATCGCGCGGGCGGCGCTCGTCGCCACGATCCCGCTCCTCGCCGCCGTTGGCGGGCTGACGGTCTGGTGGCTCTACATCGTCGCCTTCCTTAATTCAACCCTGGCGATCTGCTTCGACGCCGCCGAGTTCAGCGCGATCCCCAGCCTCGTGCGAAGCGATGATCTCGTCGCGGCGAACGGGCAGATCCAGGCCAGCTATTCGGCGGCGGCGATCATCGGCCCGCTGCTGGTCAGCCCGCTCCTGCTCCTCTTCTCCCCGGCCACCGTCCTGACGATCAACGCCGTCACCTACGGCGTCTCGGCGCTGGCCCTCGTCCTGATCCACCGCAGCTTCAACGGGGCGACCGCCGCCCGCGCCGTCAGCAGTATCCGCCGCGACATCGCCGAAGGGCTGCGCTACGTGCTGGGGCACCCGGTCCTGCGCGCGATCTCGGCCATGATGCTGCTGGTCAACTTCGTGATGACCACCCAATCGGCGCAACTCGTCCTCTTCGCCAAGGACCGCCTAGCGGCGAGCGATGCCCAGGTCAGCGTCTTCTACTCGGCGGGGAGCATCGGCGTGGTCGTCCTCTCATTGCTGGCCGGGCGATTGCGGCGGCGCTGGTCGTTCAGCCGCATCGCCCTCGGCACGCTGATGCTCAGCGGGCTCCTCGGGATCGCGCTCGCCTACAGCCCCACCTATCCGGTCGCGGTCGGGCTCTGGGCGATCATCTCCGGGCTGGGGATCCTCTTCAACATCAACACCGGCAGCCTACGCCAGGCGATCGTGCCGAACGCGCTCTTGGGACGGGTGATCAGCGTCGCGATGGTGCTGGCGAACTCCGTCAGCCCGCTCGGCGCACTCGTCGGCGGCCTCGCGATCGAGCGCACCGGCAACGTCGCCCTCGTCTACGCCGCCATCGGCGCACTCACCTTCCTGATCGCGCTCGCCTTCGCTTTCACCGCCCTGGGCCACGCCGAGCGGTACCTGCCTGGCGGGCGCGACGAAGAGGCAGCGGGCGAGTTGACGCCGGTGACTTCATGACCTGGCATCGTGGCACTACTACGGCATGAGGCGGATCGCCCCCCGACCCCCAAGTCTGGGGGAGCAGGATGCGCCACGAGGCGGTGCCGCCCGTGACACGCTTCAGCGCTACGCAGGCCGAGTCCAGTCGCCGCCTACCAGCCATCGATCACCGACTTCCCCTCACGACCCACGACTCACGACTCGCGACTCCCTAACCGACACATCCGACCCGTCGCCCTGTACGTAGTAGCCAATGTAGCGGCACGGACCGTGCGTTGACCGGCGGCAAGATGGAACGGCACCGACCCTACGCCAGCCCGGATCGTTTTTTGTCAACGGACCAATAGCTGTGCAGAAGGTTGGTTTTTCCGGAACATTTGCGCGGAATCGTGCGTTATAGCAAGCAAGCGACACACTGTCGCAACGTATTCATTAACCGATCGCGACGCTCCGATACCGGTTCGAGCGCGATCGGGGAGGGTAACGCCAATGACGGCGAAGGTACAGACTACCTCCCTGGTTATCCCGAGCTCTCGCGAGTTGGCCGAGCGGATCAACGTCCTCGCGGCGGAGCGCAGCGATCTCTATCGCCGCGCGACCGATGGCTGGACCGCCGAGCAACGCGACCGCCTGAAGGCGATCGACGCGACGCTCGCCGAGCTCTGGGAAGAACGCCGCCGCGCCCGCGCGGGGCACGACGACGATAACGACGATGCGGTGCCGGTGCGCCACGCGGCCTAACAACCGCCCAATACCACACGGGCGAAGATAGCAAAGACGAGGGGCGGGGCCGATCGGCCCTCGCCCCTTGCTTATCACCGCGTTTGCAGGCCGAGCGCCGCGATACCCCAGAAACTCTCCTCAAGCGGTGCATCACTACCCAGCGGCAACAAGTTTCCGGCACAAATAGATCACACTGGCGAAGCCACGAGTAAAGTGGCTGGCGGCTTCAGCCGCCAGCCCTCCAATAGCCATAAGATCTAGACTCTCCGGTTCACCCCTCGTCCCCCGCCGCCAGCCGCGCCGCGAACGATTCATCGAGCGGGAAACGTACGGCGTGGAACGTCTCGGCCAGCGCGATGCCATACGGCTCGCCCGATGACGCGGCGCGGGTCCGCACGCCGCGCGCCACCCCGGTGGGGTCGGCGGCTTGGCTGGCATGGGCGAGCCGCGCTGCGACTTTCCGCTCGATCGTCGGGGCGATGTCGAAGACGAGATTCGGCCGGCCGGTCAGGAACAGCCACGCCTCCGGGATCGTGTGCGGCGGCGCGAGCGTTTCGACCACCGCCCCATCGGCCCCATTCGCCGGACCGGGTCGCCGCGCGAGGGTGCGCGCCGCCGCCAGCGCGACCAGGCCGCTCTGGCGATGATCGTTGTGGAAGGTGTAATCGTGCCAGGGATCGAACGCGATCAGGAGGTCCGGGCGCACCCGTCGTATCTGCGCCGCGACCGCTGCGCGGGTCGGTAGATCATCGGCGACCTCGCCATCGTGATAACGCAGGAAGACGACATCGTCGATGTCGAGCATCGCCGCCGCCGCGCGCTGTTCCGCCTCGCGGGTCGCGCCCAGGGTGCGCGGGTCGATCAGCGGATCGG
>DATCMP010000175.1:0-7544 GCA_036563365.1 Thermomicrobiales bacterium | reverse complement strand
CCGATCGAACCCCCGGCACGCGCGGCAGCGCTGCCGCTGACATACGAGTGGGCCGAGGTCGATGCGGCGATCGCGCGGATCGCGCCGGATGTCGTCGTGGCGTCGAGCTGGATTTTGGCCGGGCAGATCCGTCATTGTCCGGTGCCGCTAGTGGTCGATCTGGCCGGGCCGCTCCTGCTCGAGTTTTTGGCCCAGGATTGGGCGAAAGGTCGCTCACTCGCCCACCTCAAGACCGACGCGCTCGCCCGCGCAGATTATGTCATCTGTGCGGGCGAACGGCAGCGCCCGTATTTCCAGCCCTGGCTCCTGATGGGCGGGTTCAGCCCCGCCGATTGCTTGACGCGCTTAGGTGTAGTGCCGATCAGTTGTGACCCCCAATTCCCGGTGCACCCGACTCCGAACGCGGAGCCGCAGCTCCTCTATGCGGGGATGGTCTACGCCTGGCAGGATCCTTCGCGGGCGATCGAGGCGGCACTCGCGGCGATCGAGCGACGCGGGCGAGGGCAGTTGCTGATCTACGCCGAGGCGCACCCGATTCACTCGCAGGGCGCGGCATGGTTCGCGCGACTGCGTGAGCGGATACAGGATCACCCGCGCGTCACCTTCGGCGGGGTATTGCCGTACGACCGGCTACAAGCGGCATACCGCTCCGCCGATCTGGCGCTCGATCTCTTCGAGCGCACCGTCGAGCGCGAACTGGCGTTCAATACCCGCACGGTCGATTTCCTGCACGCGGGCCTGCCGCCGCTCTACGGCGATTACGCCGAACTCTCGCCGCTGATCCGCGAGTACGGTGGCGGTTTCGTTGTCGATCCGGCTGATGACGACGCCCTGGCAGCGGCCCTCGCGGCGGCGCTCGATGACCCGGCACGCTTAGCCGAACGCGGGCGGGCGGCGCAACGGTTGGCGCGAGAACGCCTCACCTGGGAGCGGACGATCGCCCCGCTGGCCGCGTTCTGCGCCGCGCCAACCCGACGCCAACCCGGCCCGCTGAGCCCGCGAGCCTTCGTCCCCGACCTGATCCAGCAGTTGGCGGATACGACGACCGAACTCGCCAGCAACGTGACCGCGGCCGAAGATCGTCGCGCCTACGCCGAACGGGTCGAGGCTGCCTGGCATGAGCAGGGTGAGCGGTTAGCAGCGCTCGATGCCACGCTCGGCGAATGGCGACGCGCCCCCTGGCGTGCCGCCGCCCGGCGCACGTTCGAAGGGTTACAGTCCCGTTTGCTGCGGGTACGGCGGAAACCGCCACGTTAGCGACGATGCGCGACGATTTGGTACACTCTCGCCACGGTGGACAATCAGCGGTGCCCGCGCCGCAGCGGGCAGGGGTCGTAGGGTGGCGGTACGCGAGCGACAACCAGATTCGATAGCAGGCGGCCCCACCACCGATCAGTCTGCGGAAAGCCGCGCGTCACGCGCCAATGCCCATCGCTCCGTGCTCACCGCCTGGCGAACGGGCAGGCGAGCAGATCTCCTGGCGATACTCCTCCTCCTCGGCATGACCCTGATCTTCTTCGCGCCGATCCTGCGCGGTCAGGCGTTTTCCGCCGTCTCGCGCACGCAGGCGATCCTCGAGCCGTGGCATGAGGACGGGCAATCGCTACCGCGCCAATATCCGCAGAGCGATCAGGCCGACACCTTTTATCCCTGGATAGTCTTCGCCGGACGAGCGCTGCGCGACGGCGAACTCCCCCTCTGGGATCCGTATAGTTTCGGCGGGCATCCGTTCTTCGCCAACGGCGAGACGAACCTGCTCTATCCGCCGCGTCTCATCCTCACACGACTCTTTTCCGCCTCCTGGGCGCAAGACCTCTTTCTGCTCCTCCATGTCTGGCTCAGCGGTGTGGCGATGCGTTTCTTCATACGCCGACTCGGCGTCGGCCAGGGCGCGGCGCTCTTCGGCGCGACGGTCTGGATGTTCAATAGCTTCACTCTGGGCTGGCTGCTGCTCGGGCATATCGCGGCGATCACCGCCCTGCTCCCGCTCGCGCTCCTGCTGGCGCGGGATGCTACCACCCATCGCTCGGCACCCCATGCCGCGTGGCTCGGCGTGACGCTTGGCCTGATGATCCTGGGCAGTAACATCCTGATGACCCTCGTCGCCTGGCTGACGGTCGGGGCCTATTTCGGCACCCTCCTCCTCTGCGTGCTCTGGCGGGCCCTGCGCGGTCCCCGCCAGGATCGCCCGCGCGCCGTGATGGCGATCCTCGTGTTGCCATTCCTGGCGGCCCTCGTCGGCCTAGGGTCGGGCGCAGTCCAACTCCTGCCAACCGTAGAACTCGCCGCACAGATGGCGCGCGTCCCGCCCGACTACGCACGCTTCATCCGTCTGTGGAGCGTCGGACTCGGCGATCTCCGCGCGATCGTGCGGCCCGAACAGGTCGCGACCGACCGCACGCTCAACAGCGGGCTCTGGTTCGTCGGCTGGGCCCCGCTGCTCCTCGCGCCGTTCGCTCTGGCGCGGCGTGAGGGGCGCTGGTGGCTCCTCGCGGCCCTCGTCCTCGCCCTCTATCTCCTCGGTACGCCCCTGACCCGATTGGGCACGATGGTGGTGCCGGGACTCGCCTACTTCCGACCACTCGGGCGGATGCTTTTCGTTTGGGCGCTGGCGCTGGCGATCGGCGGCGCGCTCGGCTACGACACGGTGAGGCGTATCCTGGTCCGGCGCTGGCCGCAGCGCACATTCCTGATCGCTATACTCGGCGTGCTCCTGACGCTCGGCACGGCGGCGCAGTTGATCGGCTACGGCCGGACGATCAACCCGCCGTTCCAGCCCCGCACGGCGGAAGCCCTCTACCCGCAGACCCCGCTCATCGAACGGATCCTGGCCGAGGGTCCGAACGCGCGCGTGGCGGCGATCCGCACGATCAACGGGCCAGAGATCTGGGCACCGCCGATGTTCGCCGGCTCGATCCCGCAGAGCCTCGGATTGCACACCGTCGGCGGCTACGAAAGCCTGCTGCCGGCACGCGAGGCCGATCTCTGGCGAATCGTGCGCGGCGAAACGATCGACTATGTCCTCAGCCATCCGATCGAGGATGCTATCGTCCTCAACTATTACCCTCGGCGAGTGCGCTACGACCTGCTGCCCGAACTGGGTGTCAATCTGCTCGCGACGGTGCCCGATGTAACGCCGGAATGGCTCGCAGCCAACTGGCCCGGTCTGCGGATCGAGCCGATTTATCGCGGCGATGACGGCTGGCTCTATCGCCTGCCGGACGCACGGGCGGTGGCTTATATCGGCTATCAGCTCGAGACGGTTCCCGACGAGCGGACGGCGCTGGCCCAGGTGACCGATCGTCAGCCCGATCCATCCGAAATCGTGCAAGGCAACGCCCCTACAACGCCACGCGATCTCCCTCCCGAGGGGCGCTGTGAAGGCGTAGAACGGTCGCCGCAGCAGATTACCGCGCAATCGGCCAATACGGTCACGATCAGCACCGCGAGTACGTGTGCGGGGCTCCTGGTTCTCAACAACTCCTGGGCACCGGGTTGGTCGGCAACGGTTGATGGACAGGTGGTCCCGCTCCTGCGCGCCAATTATCTGGCCCGCGCGGTGATGCTCCCGGCGGGGCCACACGAGGTACGCCTGATCTACGCCCCCCGCTCGTTCTTCCTGGGTCTCGCGCTCACCGGCGCAACACTCATCGGGTTCGTCGCCGCGCTGCTGGGGCAGCGTGGCACCCGCCGCGCCCGACGGGCGCACGCAAAGGAAACAACCGCATGGTGAACGGCCTGATCGCCAGGGAACGCCTCTCCGCCGCCGAACTCGACGCCGTACGCCGTTTGGTGACACGGGACGAAGCGCATGGCGGCCAGGGGATCAAGCTGAACTGGGGGATGATGGGGCGACGCGAGCCGGGGCAGGCGAACGACTTCTGCTGGTACGATGACGATCGGTTGGTCGGCTACGCGCCGCTGGATAGCTTCGGTCCCTCGGGCGAGGTAACTGTGCTCGTCCACCCGGACTTCCGACGACGCGGCATCGGTCGCGTCCTCGCCACCGCCGCATACAGCGAGGCCCAACGACGCGACTGTACGGAACTGCTGCTGGTCAATGTGCGAGCATCGACAACCGGCAGGGGCTTCGCCGAAGCGCTGGGGCTTCCGCTCGGTTCATCCGAGTATCACCTGGAATTCGCGGGGAGTGCGCCACCAACCGTTCCGGCGAACACGCTGGAGATACGCCAGGCCCGGGCAGGCGATCTCGCATTCCTGACGCAGATCGCGATCCTTTCCTTCGGTATAACGGAAGACGAGGCGCGGCAGATGGGCGAGAACGACCTGGCGGGCGGCGCGGCACGGTCCTTCCTGATCGAGCGCGACGGCATCCCACTCGGGCGTCTCGGCACGATCAAGGAAGAATCGGAGACGTATCTGCGCTCATTCGGCGTCTTGCCGGAGGAGCGCGGGCGGGGGATCGGGCGCATCCTCCTGGCCGGGACGATCGCCCGGTTGTGGTCCGAGGGCGAGCGGCAATTCTCGCTCGATGTCGTCACCGACAATCGGCATGCGCTCGAGCTCTATCGCTCTTGCGGCTTCACCGAAGCGCTGGCCTACGACTACTATTCCTGGCCCCTCGATCGGCCAGCGCGGTAGCCGGTGGGGCTATGTGGCAACCGCTTACGGCCCAGGATTAACCCCAAACGTGGCGTTGAGCGCCTGCCAGAGGACACGGGCGAACCAGCCCCGGCTCGCCGGGGTATCCCAATCGCCCCACGCAGCCGCATTATTCGTCGGACGGTCCGGCACCGCCCCGGCGTTCTGGACGAACGTGAGCAGATCGAGGCGATGGCCCGATGAGCTAGGGACGTTGGGATAGATCGCGCGATCATCACCGGTTGCCGCGGACCAATACCCTCGCGCAACCATCGCGCGGCTGACCACGCTGATCGCCTGGATATGCAGCAGTTCGTCGGTCGGGTGATACGTATTATCCCCGTACCCCTTAGCGACTTGATAGTGGGCGAGGATACCCACCGCCGCCCAGAGGTCGTTATCGACGGTCCCTTGATCGCTGAAGGTTGACGGGTGACGCTCGCCTTCCCAGCTCATCGCCCGCACCAGCAGGCCGGCGACCTGGGCGCGCAGCACGGTATCGCTCGGGCCATAGGTGCCGTCACCATAGCCGCGCACGATGTCGCGCGAGGCGAGTTGCACCGTCGCCTCGCCGATTTGATCGGGGGCAAGATCCGCGAAGGAAGCGCGCGGTGCGAAGGTCGCGACGACGACGTGACTATCGTCCATCCGCAACGTGAAGGGCGAGGACCAATTACTGAAGACGCCATCGACCAGCCAGCCGGTAAAGGTCGCATTTGTATTCGCCGTCGCCGTCAGGGTGACGATCGAGTCGGGTTCGACCGCGCTCGTGGCGGGATTCGATTGCGCGGTCCCCGGTCCAGCGCTGGTGAGGATCAGCGACCGCCCAACCAGTGCAGAAGCAACGTCGATTCGCCCGGCACCGAACGTTGAATCCGGGCCGGGCGCGCCGAGATCAGCGGCCGTAGCCCGCATCGTCGCGGTGATACCCTCGGGGGTTGCTGTCGGCGTGCGGGCGATGAGCAGTGCAGCGAGAGCGGCCACATGGGGCGATGCCATCGAAGTGCCACTCTTCATCCCATAGCTATGGTTACAACTCTTCGTCGCGGCGCTGTAGGAGCAGAGGGTCGAGTAGATCCCGACGCCGGGGGCGGCGACGGCGACCGCCGAGCCGTAATTCGCCCAGCCCGGTTTCGAGCCATCCTGGGCCACGGCGGTCACCGCCACCACCCCGGCCAGCGAGGCGGGGTAGACCGGCGTGACATCGAGGTTCGCGCCGCTATTGCCCGAGGCGACAACAACGAGTATCCCCTTCGCCCGCGCGCCATCGATCATCGACTGTAGCAGGGCGCGATCACTGGCATCGGGCGGGAAGTTCGGATCGCTCCCCAGGCTCATATTGATCACGCGCACACCCGGCTGATTGGTGGCATAACCGATCGCGTCGGCGATCGAGAACCAACTCCCGGTGCCACCCGAATCGAGCGCCTTCAACGGCAGGATCGATGCCCCCCAGGCGAGCCCAACAACGCCGACACCGTTATTGGTCAGCGCGGCGATCGTCCCGGCGACGTGGGTGCCGTGGCCGTTGTCGTCGGCGGCGGCGGTCGGTCCACAGACCATCGGCGTGACGACGAAGGAGCACCCGGCTAGGAGCGAACCGGCGAGATCGGGATGGCCGTAATCGGCCCCGGAATCGATCACCGCCACGGTCACGCCCGTCGCGCGCGCGCCATCGCCCCACGCCTCGGGCGCACGGATCGCCGTCAGCCCCCACTGCTGCGCGAAGCCGGGATCATCGGGGGTCAGCGGATCCGCATCGGCGCGCACCTTGTAGTTGCGCGCCACCGCTGCGACCGTGGGATCGGCGGCGAGTTTTGCCTTGTATTCATCTTCGCGACCGGCTGGCACCTGCACCAGCAACACCCGCCCGGATAGTCCGACCTCTTGTGTCCGCACATCGCCGCCGTGCCGCACCGAAAGCTCTTGCGCGACCGAGGTGGCCTGTGCCGTCGAACGGGGCAGCACGACCAACTCAGAGGGACGCGCATCGGATCTGACGGCGGCGCGAGCTACCGGAGCGAGGGGAAAGCCTGTCCAGAGTAACCCGATGGACAAGATCAGGGCCAGGAGCCACCGCAGTAGCGCGATCCGCGTGCGTTCATGGAGCCCCGCACGCTGCCATGCCCGTTCATTCCGTACTTGCATCCGTTCGATCACCTATCCTACGGTTACACACGATCGGTACTGTCAAAAGCCACGATCTTCAGGCACGCGGATTGCACAGTCTGGCCGGGCTATATCGTTGCACCGCTCGGTACAGTATGCCAAATTGTACGTTATGCGGGCAAAGCGGGATGCCTGAGAGGAGCAACCGATGGGGCGCTGGCGTCGATCACAGCCACGTAATCAGGGTCGCAATGACGCCGAAATGCCGGGAGAACAAGTCTGGTCACTCACCGCAATGGGCGTACTGATCGGCGCGATCCTCGGTTGGCTCGCCGCGAGTGGAGCACTACCCCACCCGGCATTCCTCCCAATTCCCGAGAACGCTGTACTGACGACAACACTCGCTTGTGCCGCGTGCGGTGCCGTCATCAGCGGCAGCCTGGGCCTTCTCGCCGATCTGAGCGACCGATGGCAGGCAGCAGATACCATCACGGACGAAAGCCACGCAGAACATTAAGCGCCGCCGAGACGATGCTACTCGAGAGAAATCGAGTGCTCATACGAAGCCACCAATAAGGCTCCCCTGCCCACCGCAGGAAATGCCCGGGTGCCCTTAACGCGGCACCCCTCCCCGCGTCGGGGAGGGGCCGAGGAAAACGTCCCATCATCCAGCCAATTCTCGCAACCCCACAGCCTTCGCCTCATGCGGTAGCGGAATGACCAGCGGACAGTCGCGCGCCGGATGTGGCACGATGGCGATCGGATGATCGAAGATCATCGAGAGCGTTTCGGCGGTTAGCACATCCCACGGTCGACCCACCGCCACCAGTCGC
>DATCMP010000610.1:0-6515 GCA_036563365.1 Thermomicrobiales bacterium | reverse complement strand
AGAGTTTTGCCCTGCCACATAGCCTTGACCATTGGTGCCTCCTGTCGTCTTCATCGCCACGGCGTAGCGTTACCGTTGCCCGATCAACGATCCTCATGCCACCCTCATTCCCCCGGCATCGCGCCGACTGCTCAGCTCTATTGGAAGAGCGAGTCGCCGGAGCCTGCGGGCTGAAGCGGCGCGATGACCCGATCCTCTGCCGCAGGACCGGCTTAAAGCGGCCTGGCCTCCCGTTCCCCCGCCATCTGTTACGATTCCGGGGGATGGCGGGTTTTTTGATGGAGGAGGCAAGCGTTCATGTCGATCCGCATCGTCGCCGATCTCGCCGAGGCGCAGCGCACGATCCTGGCGCGCAGGCCACCCGAAGAAGAGGCGCTGTCGCCGCGGATGCGCGAAGGGATCCGCCGCGTTTTCGGTGCCGACCTCAGCGCCGCCGAGGTGGTCGATCGGATCCTCGCCGCCGTGCGCGCCGAGGGCGATGCCGCCGTGCGCCACTACACCGAGGCGATCGATGGCGCGCGATTCGATGAGTTGCTGGTCAACGAGGACGAGATCGAGGTCGGGGTGGCGCAGGTTGCCCCGGACGTGCTGGCCGCGATGCGCCTGACCGCCGAGCGGGTTGAGGCGTTTCACCGACGACAATTGCGGCAGAGTTGGGTCAGCTTCGACCAGTACGGCACTCTCGGGCAGGTCATCCGCCCGCTCGCCCGCGTCGGCCTCTATGTGCCGGGTGGTACGGCGGCCTATCCGTCTTCATTGCTGATGAGCGCGGTCCCGGCGCGCGTGGCCGGGGTCGAAGAGATCATCGTGGCGACACCGCCCGGTCGCGATGGCCTGCTGCCGCCGGTGACTCTCGCGGCGGCGCAGATCGCCGGGGTCAGCCGGATTCTCAAGGCGGGCGGGGCGCAGGCGATCGGGGCGTTGGCCTATGGTACGGCGAGTGTCCCGCGCGTCGATAAGATCCTCGGGCCGGGCAATATCTTCGTGGCGCTGGCGAAAGAGCGTGTCTTCGGGCAGGTGGCGATCGATGGGGTACAGGGTCCGACCGAGACGTTGCTGATCGCCGATGACTCCGCGACCGCCGCGCTCGTCGCGGCCGATCTGCTGGCCCAAGCCGAGCACGACCCGATGGCCTCGCCGATCCTCCTGACGACCTCGCCGGGCCTCGCCGAGCGGGTCGCGGACGAGATCATGGAACAGTTGCCCGGGTTGGAGCGACAGGCGATCGCCCTGGCGGCGTTCGAGAACAACGGCGGGATCGTCGTCGTGCCGGACCTCGGTCGGGCGGTCGAGTTGGCGAACGACTACGCGCCGGAACACCTCTGCCTGATCGTGCGCGACCCCTGGGCGCTCGTCCCGGCGGTACGCAACGCGGGTGGCATCTTCCTCGGTGAGGCGAGCGCCGAGGTGATGGGCGACTACGTGGCCGGGCCGAGCCACACGATGCCGACGAGCGGTACGGCGCGCTTCTCCTCGCCGATTAACGTCGAAGAGTTCCTGAAGATCATCAGCCTCTTCGGGCTCAACGATCGCGCCGTCCGCGACCTCGGCCCTGCCGCGCAGGCACTCGCCGGTGCCGAAGGGCTGACCGCTCATGCGGCGGCTGTGCGACGACGGCTGTCATAGTTGGGAGTGGACGGCCCTCACCCCCATCGGCATCAAGCGAAGCCGATAGCGCGTCAGCCCTCGCTCCGCTGGCGTTTTCAGCCCCGCGTCTGGCGCATGGCCGCGTTCGTAGGGCTCTTACCGTGAGCCAAACCCTTCGTGCTCCGTTTCGCAATTGGTTGTAGGGATGGCGCGGGGGTGGCCTATAACGCGGCATTCTCGGTTGCCGCCTGCGTCGCGACGGCAGGCCGAAGGAAGAACACCACCAGTCCGAGGAGTGCGAGCGCGATGCCCGCAGCAGTAAAGACGACGCCAACGCCCCACAGTTCGGCCAGCACCGCGCCCAGTGGCGGCCCTATCAGCAGCACGGCATTCTGGATACCACTGGCCGTAGCGAAGACGCGTCCCAGTAATTTCGGTGGTGTCTCTACCTGGATTACGTAACCGTATGGCACAAAGACAGCAGAGGCCGAGAGGCCGATCAGTAAATACACAAGCACTCCGGCACCCGTGCCACGCGCATGCAGCGTCATCGCGACGCCGAGGAGCGCGACGACGATCCCGCCCCCGATCTGCCCGGCTCCCATCGTCATAAACGGGTGGATGCGCTGCCCCCACTGCCCGATAGCAATCGCGCCAGCGACTGTACCCAACCCGATGCTGCCGATGGTGAACCCAAAGAGTGCCTCGTCCATGCCCAGTTCCCTGAGCGCCAACACGCCGAGGATATCGAAAGTAAAGATGATGACCATTGCTGCCGAATTGCTGGCGACGGCCATGAAGAGCGAGTGCCGGTGGATCAGATAGGAGAGCCCCTCCTGAAACTCGCGCCAGAAACGCGGTGACTGCCCCGCAGTTTCCTCTTTCGTCTGGACCCCCTGTGCAATGTTGGGCAGCTGGATGATGCAGGCTGCCGAGACGAGGAAGGTCACGGCGTTGACCGGAAACGCGGCACGAGGACCGACCGCGGCGACCAGGAGCCCGCCTAGCACCGGCCCGAGGATCTTACTCAGCTGAAAGGAAAGCTGGCTCAGTGAGTTTGCCGCAAGGAGATCGTCTTGCGGGACCACCGAGGCAATCGTCGCCTGTCGCGTCGGCCCAAAGAAGGTGCTGAAGACGCCCCTGACAAAGACCAGCGCGAGGACGGTAGCGAGATTCGGCGCGAAGAACAGGCCACACACGACCAGAGCACGGCCGAGATCGGCGGCGACCATCAGCGTCTTGCGCGGCAGACGATCGGCCCAGACGCCTGACAGCGGCGCGATCACCGCAAACGGCAAGCCCACTGTTACCGAAAGCGCGGCAAGCGCGCTCGGACCCAGGCCCCAGTGATAGACGATAAGGGCAACTAACGCCAGGAAGTCCAGCCAATCACCCAGATCGGAGACGACCTGGCCCCCGAAAAGCAGGCGAAAATCCCGGTGACCAAATGGCGCAAGGAACGCAGGTTTCACGTTGTTCCTTTCGTGGCCCTCAAACGGTCCCAGCGGGAGCGGGTCGTCATCTTCGTCTCTGTTGTGTCACTGATTACTTGATCTCTCCAGTGCCGTGGTCGCCTCGTTTGACCAGGGCTATGTGGACAACAACACGCCCGATAATTCTGGTTCCAATAATTAGAACCATCAAACCTGCGGTCATGTATCTCAGCCCGATGCGACCGGGTAACCCCACTACTAATTATGAAATGGAGCACTTGGCTTGATGCCTATTGGGGACGGCCCTCACCCCCGGCTCGCACACGGATGAACCGGGCAATGTTCGCTCACCACCCCCTCTCGCTTCCACAACGAGTCACCCCTCCCCTATAGGGGAGGGGCCGGGGGAGAGGTCCACCCCCTCTAGCCCGCCGCTGGCGCATAGACCGCCGCCGCGCTGTAAAACGCTTCGGGCGGCGTGACGTTCGCCATGAAGCCGATGTAGGCACTGAGGAAGTCGGGGTCGCTGATCGTGCGCGCGAGTGCCCCGGACCAGTCTCCGGGCGCAACGTCAGCCGGTGGGCGCTCGACGGTGAAGTCGTAGAGCGGGCGTACCAGCGCGTCGCGCGCTTGCTGATAGGCGGCAAGCGCGGCACCTTGGGTGGTTCTGCCGCGCCACACGCCGGTCAGCGCCGCGCTGAGGAGTTCGGCGCTACGCAGGGCGTCCGCAATGCCGCGCCCGGTGATCGGGTCGCGGTGATACCCGGCGTCGCCGACGAGCGCCCAACCATGACCGTAGGGGACGCGGAAGAAATTCTGCAAATCCCCCGCGCCGCGCCAGGGGGTTACCGCCTCGGCGCCCGCCAAACGGTCGAGTAATCCTGCTTTGTCCGCAATCTGTGCCGCGAGTGCAACCTCGTGATCACGTCGTACGCGGTCGAACTGTTCCTGCGGGAATGAGACCGCCAGGGTCCACAACTGATCGTCACAGGGGAAGAGGTAGCAGAAACCGCCCGCCTCATCGCGAAACGCTTCGAGTGTCGCCGCCGCCAGGGGTTGCACCCCACGATAGTAGCGGTAGTACGTGGCGAGCAACGGCTTGACGACATCGTACTCGGTCGCCGCGACTGCGCGAGCGACGGTCGAGCGGCGACCATCGGCACCGACAATGATCCGCCCCTGCGCGATCATCTCCGCCCCGGTGTCACGCGCTATGCCACGCACCCCTACGACCGTTTCGCCCTCGCGCAGCAACGAGATCACCGTGACGCCCTCCCGGATCGTGATATTCGGCGTGGCGCGGGCGCGCCGAAGCAAGATGTCATCGAGGACGAGTCGGCGCACGCTGAGTAACGGCGGATAACTGTGCCGCGTGGGGATCGCCGCCATATTCGTATACGGCCCGTAGGTGATTTGGAAGTGGCTGATCGTCGGCGCGCCGGTCGCGCGTACCGCGGGGAGGACACCAAGCCGGTCGAGGCATTGCAGCGCATCGGACCAGAGGAGGTGCGTCGATAGCGTATCGCTCGGGAAGGTGTCCGCGTCGAGGAGCAGTACCCGCCCGCCACGGCGCGCCAGGCCGAGCGCCGTCGCCGTGCCCGCGATCCGTGCCCCCACGATGACGGCATCGTAGCGTTCACCAGCGCGTGCGACCCGCTGCACGTCCATTGCGATCCCCCTTCCTTATCGCTTCCCCAAGGGAAGTATAACGATATCCGTCTCGCTGTGACATCGACCGCTTCATGGCGGCGGGGGCCTTGAGGCTGCGTGGTACAATCCTGGGCGGTAGTAGTAAGCACAGGTGGTGAGCGCGATGGCTGACGAACGAAACGATCCACCGACCGGCGGTGAATTAGCGACGCGGGGCCTGGTGCGCGAGGCTGTGCTACAGTCCGCCGCATACACGCCGCTGTCGCCGATCGAACGTCTGGCGGCGGGGGTCGGCCTGCCGGTCGAGCGGATCGTCAAGCTGGATCAAAACGAGAATCCGTACGGCCCGTCGCTGCGCGTGCAGGAAGCGCTCTCGGCGTACGAGCGTTACCACCTTTACCCCGACTCGGAAGGCCGCGCGGCGCGCGAGCAGATCGCGCGCTATGTGGGGATACCCGCGTCGCGGATCCTGCTCGGCAACGGGGCCGATGAACTGATCGACCTGATCTACCTGCTGACGCTCGATCCCGGCGACGAAGTGATCGTCGTGCCGCCGACATTCGGCGTTTATGCCGCGCGCGCGCCGCTCTTCGGGGGCCGCGTGATCGCGGTGCCCCGCCGGGCCGACTTCGAGTTCGACATCGATGCGATCGTCCGGGCCGTTTCGCCGCGCACGAAGGTGATCAGCATCGTCTCGCCGAATAATCCGACCGGCAACGTGATCTCGCAGCAGCAATTGGTGCGCTTGCTGGCGCTCGGCCCGCTCGTCATCCTGGACGAAGCGTATACCGAGTTCGCGCAGCAGTCGCTGCTGCCGCTGGCGCGGGAGTTCGATAACCTGATCGTGTTGCGGACGTTCAGCAAGTGGGCGGGGTTGGCCGGCTTGCGGGTCGGCTACGGAATTTTCTCCAGCGAACTGATGACCTATCTGTGGCAGATCAAGCCGCCGTTCAACGTCAATGCCGCCGCGCTGGTGGCGGTCGAGGCGACATTCGATGATCTCGCCTGGGTGCGGTCGGGGATCGTGCGGATCAAGGTCGAGCGCGACCGGCTCTATCGCCAGCTCCGCAAGCTCAACCTCCTCAAGCCGTACCCGTCGCAGGGGAATTATTTCTTCTGTCGTGTCTTGCGCGGTGATGCGGCGACCCTCCGTGCGCGACTCGCGGAACTCGGGATCATGGTGCGCGGGTATAGCGGGGACCTCTCCGAGTACATCAGGATCAGTGTCGGACGCCCCGAAGACACCGACACGTTGATGAAAGCGCTGCTGGTCATCGCCGAGCGTCTGTAACGACGCGATATTGTTGCCTCAACGTGCGGTAAAAGCGTGGCAGGGCCGATTCCGGCCCTGCCACATTCCCTCTCTTCCCGGCTTCTCTTCGCCTCGGCGTACGCCCGGTGGTTTAACTCGTCACCGACGAGTCATTGCTCACTTCGGCAGTTGCCGGAAGCTGGCTGCGTCGGAAGATCGTGCGCGGCATCGCGAGAACGGCGCGCGGGCTCTCGCCGTTGAGCAGCAGGGCCAGTGCGGCGGCACCCATCATCCAGCCGAAGATGCTGAGCGGAATCGCGGCGGTCGCGGTGATGGTGATGACATAGTGCATCGAATCCTCCTCCCGTGTGGCTACACCGATCAGCGTAGACCAATGGTGGCGGCCATTGACCTGACGTGGTCCGGGGATCGAAAGAAGAGCGAAACGTGCGCTGCACGCAGTTCCGCAATCCCGGACGAGCGACTTATGCGATTACTACTATGCCCGCAGTGTAGCGGAATAATTGGTGGCTGTCTAGCCCCCATTTCGCCTGGGACAGGGCTTATGCGTGAGCATGGTGCGGGGCGACGAC
>DATCMP010000170.1:0-5208 GCA_036563365.1 Thermomicrobiales bacterium | reverse complement strand
CCGATCGACGTGCGGTATAACCGCACGACGGGCCTCGCCGATACCGCCATGAGCCTCCTCCGTTTCAGCGGGCGACTCCTTTGTCGTCCGCACTCCATGCGCCGGTGGGCAATCGTATCACCCGACGCTCGCCCTTATCTCTATATTATCCCATTAGAGCGCCGATGCGTCTTGCCCTACGCGCCGGTCGGATCGACAGCCCCGCAGCGCGTCGATGGCTTGCCGTCGTCTCGCGCGTACACGGTTAATTATCGCTCATTTGTTCAGGTTTTGCCCTGATTAATTCGCTCTCGCTTCGCCGTAGCGCGTCCTCGATCGTCGCGCGGTTGACGATCGCCGCGGGGCCGCGCCCGGCGAGGCTGAGCCCGGCGGCGGCGTTCGCGAAGGCGGCGGCACGCGCCGGTGACTGGCCTTCGCCGAGGGCGACGAAGAAGGCCGCCGCGAAGATGTCGCCCGCACCGGTATCGTCCACGAACGGGTAATCGTGCGTGCCGATCTGGCGCTCGCCGGTGCGGTCGAGGATCGTGCAGCCTGCGGCGTCGCGCGTGATGACGACCAGCCCCCCGGCGGCGTGGACGGCGGCGATGACCCCCTCGGCACGCCGCGCCTCGGTCTCGCTGAGGACGAGCGCATCGAGGCGCGCGGTGAGCGCGGGCGGGAGGAACAGTTCGGTTTCGGTGACGTGCCCCTCCGTATCCCATCGCCGGAGCCAGCCTTGCGGGGTCGCGCCGACGAAGACGCCCGGCGCGAAGGTGGGCAGGCGCGCGGGGTCGAGTTCGCGCGCGACCGGACCGAGGTGGACGATGCGGGCCGCCGGGAGCGTGCCGGTCAGATCGAGCGGCCCGGCCCACTCCGGCAACGTCTGTCGCCGCGCCGCGCCGACGCCGACATTGACGAAGATCGTCGTTGCGGCGGCGGGGTGCAGTTCGATGGCTACTTCGCTGCGGAACGGCGTGAGCGGCCCATCGAGGGCTGTTGGGCGACCGGTCGTCACGATCCCAGCGTGGAGACCGAGTCGCGCCGCCTGCACGCTGGAGAAGAGGACCGTGCCGCCCGGCAGATAGCCGCCATCCGCCTGCCGGTCGAGTGTCACATGGCCGAGCGCGAGGTAGTCGAGGGCCATCGTCTCCACTTTCGGTAGCCAGTAGTCAGTAGTCAGTAGTCAGTTGCTTATTGCGGCACCGCGTTTGCTCATGGGCACGCAGGTATGATGAAGCCTTACTGCCTACTGCCTACTGCCTACTGCCTACTCACCTACTTCCGTCACCGGCTCCGATGGATCGCGGCGCGTGCGTATGCCGTGCGCCAGATGGCGCGTGATCCGGGCGGGGGTGATGATCCCGATCGCCGGGCCGTCCGATTCGTCTGTCGCGACTCCCCCGATGACAAGGGCGTAACTATAGCGCCCGGCGACGCAGGCCGCCAATGCCTTGTCGAGCGGCAGATCGGCGGGCAGGGTGGGCAGCGCGGCGAGGGGCAGCATCGCCTCGCCCGCGGTCATCGCAGTCCACCGCGCGCGCTTGATCGCGCGCACCTGATCGAGCCCGAGGAGGCCGATCGGCCTGCCCGCCTCGTTCACCACCAGGCTCGGCCCCCCTTCGCCACCCTGGCCGAGCCCTTCGAGGACATCATCGACCGCCTCATCGAGGAGGCGGTCGGCGGGGATGCGCGGGGCCTGGAGGAAGGCGGCGTGGATCGTCGGCACGCGCTTGCTGAGGTCGCGCCAGAGGATCTGCTGATAGCCCTGCCGCGCCTCATTACGCAGGAACCAGCCGCTGGAGATCAAGGCCACGCCCCAGAGCGGCTGCTCGCGCAGCAGCATGACCAGCCCGGCAGCGAGCAGCGCCCAGCCGAGGGCTTGCCCGTAGGCGGCGGCGAGGCGGGTGGCGGTGACGAGATCGTCGAGGAGATACCAGAGCCCGGCGCGGACGATCCGGCCGCCATCGAGCGGGTAGCCGGGGAGGATCGTCAGGACGGCCAGCGCGGCATTGGCGATCGCGAGGAGCGCTAGGCCGAATGTCGGGAAGCCGCCGACACCGCGCTCCACCCACCAGAGGAGGCCGAAGAGCCCGGCGAGCGCCCCGCTGGCGAGCGGGCCGACGACCGCGACGATCGCCTCGGCGCGCGGTTGCAGGCGATCGGCATCGACTTCCGCAGCCCCGCCGAAGAAGTGCATCGTGATCCGGCGCACCGGCAGGCCGCAGCGCCGCGCGGCGACCGCGTGGGCGAATTCGTGGATGAGGACCGAGCAGAAGAGCAGGGCCGCGACCAGTGCGCCCCCGAGATAGCGTGGCGGCGATGACAGCTCACCGGCATTGCGCGGGGCGAACGTCACCACCGCCGCGACGACGATCGCGGCGGTCAGCAGCCAGCTCGGGTGAATACGGAGGGGGATGCCATAGAGGTGCAGCCGGGGTTGTAAGCGCATCATGGCGAGTTCGCAGTGGGCGGCGTGGGCGGGTGGAGTGGGGGCAGCGGGCGAGTGGTCAGTGACGAATGACGAATGGTTACGTCATTACTCGCCCACTGACCCACTCGCCCACTACGCCCACTGGCCTACAGCCGCTCGTAGCCTTCCAGATCGAGGACGAAGACGGTCGCGGCGGCGGTCTGGACGGAGGTGCCACCCTCGCCACCTTGCGCGCGGGTGTGCGCCGTGCGGCGGATGATGTCGATCACGGTGTCGACCTGGGCATCCTCGACGCCGATCATCATTGTCGTGTTGCCTCGGCGCAGGAAGCCACCGGTGGAGGCGAGGCGCGTGGTGCGAAATTCCGCTTCGAGCAGGGCATCGACTACATCATTGGCATCATCGTTCTGCACGACAGCGATGATTAATTTCATGCGGTTCCTTCCCTCTCCACTCCGGTTTGAACCGATCCGGACATCGGCGCGCTCGCGTCAGCGATGGTGCTGGCTGCGCAGTGTTGGGTGTACTGTGACGGGAGTATAGGTGCCATTTCGGCTATGTGTCAAACGTAAACCGGATACCGAACGGACGCGCGGTGAACCGTGGTGCGACCGTCTTCACGCCCCGGTGCTTATGCCGACGAATGACGGGGTGGGCTGCTAGAATTGGTGACAACAGGAAGGAGCGTACCCGATGTCACAGCCGATCCGCGCGATCTACGAAGACGGCCGTCTGCGCCTGCTCGATCCGGTCGAACTGACCGAGGGGGAACAGGTGGAGGTGACGATTCAACAGCAGCCAGCACCGCCGCTGACGGAAGATGAACGACTTCGCGCCGCTCTTGGCAATAGCGTGCGCTTCCCGCGTCCCAGACGTGAGGATGATGACTTCGATGAAGAAGCGGCGATGCTCCTGATCGATGAACAATTGCGTGCTGCCGGTTACCCTTCAGCATCAGAGTACATTATCCAAGAACGACGTGAGGGGCCGTGACGCAGTATTTTTGTGATAGCAGTGCCATTATCAAGCGGTATGTAACCGAGCGGGGAAGTGGTTGGGTAAGGGCCCTTGCCTCGCCAGCTAGTACCGATCGATTAATCGTAGCCCAGATTACGCGCGTCGAGGTCGTTTCGGGCATTGCCAGGCTGAGGCGCGAAGGTACGCTTGATAATGATGCTGTGGGGTCAGCACGCTACCTCCTCGATCGGCATATGGCTCGGGAGTATATGGTCATTGAGCTTAGCGAGATGATTAATCGGCGTGCAGAAGATTTGCTTCTCGCACATCCTCTCCGCGCTTATGACGCTGTTCAACTTGCTTCGGCACTCGATACTGCGGCATTTTTCGCAGCTGTTGGTCTTGCCGCGCCGATCTTCGTTTCCGCCGATCGGCGCTTGCTGGCCGCAGCAGAAGCCGAGGGTCTGATCGCGGACGATCCGAACCGGCATAGTTGATCCAGTGGTGCTTGGGGAACTCGGACAAGGTGGGCCGATGGTGTTGGTCGCCGCGACAACGCTCTTGGGACGGCGAAAGCTTGTGCCCAAGGCCAGCCTCATCCCGCGTCGTTCGGCCTACGGGGTGATCCTCGATGGCGAGCGACGATTGCTGCTGGTCAACACGCGCAGTACCGGCAAGTGGTCGTTCCCCGGCGGTCGGTGCGATGAGGGTGAGACAGACGCCGAGGCGACGATTCGCGAGGTGCGCGAGGAGACGGGCATCACCGTAGTCGTAGGGGAGGTCTTGGCCGAGACCGAGAATTACTGGTATGACGATACCGTTGGGGTAGCCTATTTTCAGCGGAGTACCTTCCTTCGCTGTCACCCGTTGACCTACATGGTGACAGGGGCGCTCAATCTCGACGCGCACGATGAGGCGGAGCACCCGACCTGGGTGCCGCTGGCACAGCTTACCCCGGACGATTTTCAGGGCTTCTGGGGCGAGATTCTTCGGCTATTACAGTGATTGAACCTCAATCTTCGTGCTACGCCTCCGCCAGCACCGGTCGTGCCGCGCCATCGAGGCGCATGGAGAGGATGCGGGAGACGCCGTCCGGTCCCATCGTGATCCCGTAGAGGGTGTCGGCCCCCTCGATCGTGCCGCGATTGTGGGTGATGACGACCATCTGCGTGCGGTCGGTGAGGCGCTTCAGGCGCTCGCGGAAGCGGACGACGTTGCTCTCATCGAGCGCGGCATCGACCTCGTCGAGGACGCAGAACGGGCTCGGATTGACGCGGAGGATGGCGAATAGCAGCGCCGCCGCCGTCAGCGCCCGCTCGCCGCCGGAGAGGAGCGAGAGGGCTTGCAGCTTCTTGCCCGGTGGTTGCGCCACGATCTCCACGCCGCCCGCGCCCGCGCCTTCCCCCTCGGCCAGGATCAGCTTCGCCGAGCCACCGCCGAAGAGATCGGCGAATGACTCCGCGAACTCCTCGGCGACGCGCGCGAAGGTCACGCCGAACCGCTCGGACATCGTGCGGTCGAGCTCGGCCAGCACGGCGCGCAGCGACCGCGCTGCGCTTTCCACATCGTTCAACCCCTCGGTGAGGGTCTTCCAGCGGGCCGACTCGCTCTCCCACTCCGCGACCGCCTCCGGGGTCGGCGGGCCGATCCGGCGCAGGCGGGTCGTCAGGCGTTCGACCTGGCCGCTCACCGCGACCCGCTCGGCGGCGGGCAGCGGCGTGACCGGGCTAGCGAAGTGGGTCGCCGGATCGACCTCCGGCATCTCGGCGCTGATCCGCTGCGTCAACGCTTCGAGATCGGCGCGGCGGCGGGCGGTCTCGACCGCGCGGGCACCGAGCGCC
>DATCMP010000134.1:0-6486 GCA_036563365.1 Thermomicrobiales bacterium | reverse complement strand
GCCTGGGCGCTCGCCACCAAGCAGCAGCAGTTCGCCCCGGACCATCGACAACAACAACAACAACCCCACGCCCCCCTCGCCGACCAGTCCGCCACGCAGGCGGCCGCTTGACACCCAATACCGTATCTCTGGGCAGCGGGTACCGAGCGAATGCGAGGCGGGGAGAGGTCCATCCCCCGCCTCCTTCCGCTATACTCCCCCCCAACACCACCGCCTTTCTCAACGACTCACGACTCACGACTCACGACTCATTTATGCCCTTCAGGGTACGGCTCCCGACTCCCTACGAGGCCCACATGCCCTCCAAATCCCGCGCCAAACAGACCGCAGGCACCCCGGCGATCCTCGCCGCCGAACGCGCCGGGATCGCCTTCCGGGTGCTCGAATATACCCACGACCCCGGAGCCGAATCGTACGGCCTTGAAGCCGCCGAAGCCCTCGGACTCGACCCCGCCACCGTCTTCAAGACCCTGATCGCCAACGTCGATGCCGCACGCCTCGTCGTCGCCATCGTCCCCGTCAGCGCCCGCCTCAACCTCAAGAACCTCGCCGCCGCCGCCGGGGGCAAACGCGCCGAGATGGCCCACGGGGCCGCCGCCGAACGCGCCACCGGCTACGTCCTCGGCGGGATCAGCCCGCTCGGCGGTCGCCGCCCCCTCCCCACCGTCATCGACAGCAGCGCCCTCGACCATCCGATCATCCACGTCAGCGCCGGGCGACGCGGCCTCGAACTCGCCCTCGCCCCCGCCGATCTCCGCCGCCTCACCAATGGCACCGCCGCCCCGATCGCCACCTGATCCCCCGCCTGCTCAGCGCCAAGGATCGGTATACTGCACGCTCGGGATAGCCGAGGGGAGGAGCGTGGGAGGACAGCGATGATGACCGAAGATGCAGCGCGAGAACTCCTGGCGTCCTACGTCCCCCTCGACCAGACCTGGGGGGCGCACTCGGTCGCCGTTTCCCGCGCGGCGGGGCGTATCGCCACCGCCTTACACCGCGCCGGGGCGGGTATCGATCCCACGCTCGCGCGCACCGGGGGCTTGCTCCACGACATCGGTCGTAGCGTCACCCACGATCTCTCGGGACACGCCTGGGCCGGCTACGAACGCTTACTCGGCAACGGCGAACCGGCCCTCGCACGCTTCTGCGTCGCGCACCAGATGGGCGGGCTCATCCCGGCAGAGGCAACTGTCATCGGCTGGCCCGCAGCCGACTATCGCCCGCGCACCTGGGAAGAAAAAGCGGTGACGATCGCCGACGGGTTGGCGATGGGCAACCGGATCGTCCTCCTCGCGGATCGCTGCGCCGATGTCCGCGCCCGCTACCGCGCCACGACCCTCCCGGACCACTACGCCCTCGTCTGCGCCGTCGAGGCGAAGATACGCGCGCTGCTGGCCGAGGTCGAAGCCCTGACCACCGAGTCGATAGAAACCCTCTGCGGCGCGGCTCCCCTGTAACCTCCGGACCTCGCGAGCCGTCAGCGAAGCGCCATCAACCGACAGTGGGCCAGCGACAGAGCGACCCCTCCGCATACATCCAACCCCTGTCGCCCTCCCCACCGTCCCTCTCGCCCCTCGTCTCTGTGCGCTCTGTGCGCTCTGTGGTTCAACCCCCGTTCTCAGCGGTTAATGATTTCCCCATACCTTGTACAATGCCCCCAACAATCGCTCACCCACTTCGTACTTATTCGTCATTCGTCATTCGTCATTCGTCATTCTGCGGAGGAACCAGCAATGTCCACCACCCTCTCCCTCACCGACGCCGCCTGGGAGCTCGGCCCGGAGCTCGTCGCCAATCGCCGCTACCTCCACCAGCACCCCGAACTCGCCTTCCAGGAGGAGAACACCGCCCGCTTCGTCGCCGAGAAACTGCGCGATCTCGGGATCGAGACGCAGACCGGCGTCGCCAAGACCGGCGTCGTCGGCCTCCTCCATGGGCGCGGCCCCGGCAAGACGGTCATGCTGCGCGCCGACATGGACGCCCTGCCGATCGATGAGCTGAACGATGTCCCCTACAAATCGCAGACGGCCGGCGTGATGCACGCCTGCGGCCACGACGCCCACACCACCATGCTCCTCGGCGTCGCCAAGCTCCTCAGCGAGCGCACCGCCGACTTCACCGGCACCGTCAAATTCGTCTTCCAACCCGCCGAGGAAGTCCCGCCCGGTGGCGCGCAGCCGATGATCGCCGCCGGGGTTCTCGAAAACCCGCACGTCGATGCCGCGTTCGGCGTCCACACCGCGCAGGACCTCCCCGCCGGGACGATCGGCGTCGTTCCCGGCGCGCTCGCCGCCGCCCCTGATGGCTTCAACGCCCGCATCCGCGGCCTCGGCGGTCACGCCGCCGCCCCACACATGGCCGTCGACCCGATCGTCGTCGCCGCCCACTGCATCGTCGCCCTGCAAAGCCTCGTCAGCCGCGAGGTCAACCCGCTGCGCCAGGCCGTCATCACCGTCGGCGTCCTCAAGGCCGGGACGGTCCGCAACATCATCCCCGAGGACGCCTACCTCGAAGCGACCGTCCGCACCTTCGATGAGGGGGTGCGCCAGAACCTCGCCGAGCGGATCCCGGCCCTAATCAAGGGGATCGCCGCCGCGATGCGCGCCGAGGCCGAGGTCGAGTACGATCTCGGTTACCCCCCACTGATCAACGATGTGCCGATGACCGACCTCGCCCGCGACGCCGTCCGCGACCTCCTCGGCCCCGACAAGGTGGTCGATCACGTCCCCGGCATGTTCGGCGAGGATATGGCCTACTTCCTCCAGCGCGTCCCCGGCTCCTTCTTCCTCGTCGGCACCAACAACGTTGAGCGCGGCCTGATTCATCGCGCCCACCACCCCCGCTTCGACATCGACGACGAACAGTCCCTCCCCGTCGGCGTCGCCGCCATCACCGCCGTCGCCCTGCGATACTTGAATAGCGAGTTGTGAGTCGTGAGTCGTGGGTCGTGAGGGGAGCAGCCGGCAGTCGGCAGGGGTCGGTAGTCGGTAGTCGGTAGTCAGTAGAGGGACGAAGGGACGGCCCTCACCTCCGCCGCCACCACAAGGGTGGTCGAGAACCTGCGGGCGGCACCCCATCTCCCAATTCTCGGAGAGAGGGTTAGCTGTTGGGAGGTCTTCTGGCAATCGCCTCACCCTCCCTCTTTAGGGGAGGGTCGCCGCCCCAGCGGCGGGGAGAGGTCCGTCCCCATCCCCACAACAAAACCGGGGCGCGGATCACATGATCCGCGCCCCATCTCCTCCAGCATTGACCCACTCGCCTACTCGCCCACTTCGTACTTTGTACTTCGTACTTCGTACTTCTACCAGCGCTCATAGCCCCGGATCATCGTCGGCGACGCCCGCCCATAGTCGCGCCGCCGCAGGATAAGCGCCAGCAATGCCCCCGCGATCAGCCCGCCGATATGCGCGAAGAACGCCACGCCGCCGCCCTGCTGCGTCTGCGCGCCGAGCGAGGTCACGCCGTTCACCAGTTGCAGGAGGAACCAGATCCCGATCACCAGGATCGCGGGCAGATAGACGACCGTGACGAAGACGACCAAGATCACCAGCGTCCGCACCGTGGCGCCGGGGAACATCACCAGATACGCCCCCATCACCCCCGCGATCGCGCCGCTCGCCCCCACCGTCGGGATCGTCGAGCTCGGGTCGATCGCGATCTGCGCCGCCGTCGCCGCCACGCCGCAGACAAGATAGAAGAGCAAATACTTGACCGGCCCGAACGCATTCTCGACGTTGTCCCCGAAGACCCAGAGATACAGCAGGTTGCCGCCGAGGTGCAACCAGCCGCCGTGCAGGAAGATCGACGTCAGCAACGTCACGTAGATCGGCACCCCGATCGTCGGGGCCAGATCGGTGCCGGTGACGATCTCCTGCGGCACCGCGCCCCATTGCGTGATGAAGCGCGCCAGCTGCGCCTCCGGCTGCATCACCTCGTAGAGGAACGCCAGCACGTTGAGCACGATCAGCGCGTAGTTGACATACGGGAAATGCCGCCGCTCACCGGCGTAATCGCCGATCGGGATCATCCGCGCCCCCTCTCATCGCCAATCGCCGACACGCCGAAGCCCCGCGGCACAGCCCCGCCCACCCGCAACCGGACCGCGCGGCCACACCCACCCCGATCATGACCGTGCGCCGAACGCGACCACCACCGGCCCCCCATCAGGACACCCGCACCGGCAGCGCCGTAGCGCCACGGCCTTGACCCGATCGCGTCAGCCCCGGCAACCGCAGCCCTCGCCCCACGACCCAGCCGCTACAGCCGCGTGACCGGACCCGCGCCCGCATCGTCGCCGCGCAGCTCCGCATAGCGCGCTTGGAACTGCGCGCGCGTCTCCCGCCCCGAGAGCGGCGTGAAGAGCAGCGTCGCACAGGCCGCCGCGCAGGCCCCGAGCAGAATCCCCATCATGAACGCGACATTGTGCCGTTGCCTGACCATCATCTCATC
Organism: Thermomicrobiales bacterium; assembly: GCA_036563365.1. Taxonomy (GTDB): domain Bacteria; phylum Chloroflexota; class Chloroflexia; order Thermomicrobiales; family CADCWN01; genus CADCWN01. Next base: position 2,037 of record DATCMP010000134.1, on the reverse strand, counting down.
CTTTGCTGACACGGATTCCCGACGCGCGTTCCCGATACGCGATCATGGCCCGCCGCGCCCAAATCATTCACGCGCATACTCTACTACCGGCGCACGAACCACGCCATCGCCAGTGGGCGAAGCGGGCGAAGTGGTTAGAAGGGACGGCGCAGGAGAAATGAAGGCAAGGAGAAATCTGGGAGAGAACTAGCAGTGCGGCCAGTGCGTGTAAGCGCAGTACCATCGATACCAATAGAGTGTTGTGTTAATGGTAGACGGTTAGCGGAGCACAGACAGATATCTTGCCCGTTGGTGAGCGATAGCAGGAAGTGCTACGAAACGACAAACGTATCTGGTCCAAAAACACGCTGAATTCCCCACCAGTTGAGGGGAACTTTTCGTGCATCATTTCAGTGCCAAAATAGCTTGTCAGAAAACGCCGCTGGTGATACGATCTTATGGTGCAATATGACTTATATATTGCAAAGCATTGAATGAGACACCGGAAGGAGGGGTCAATATGCCGAAGAATGGAACGCCGCCTGTGGCCCCGAAGTCTGGGCAAATGTCGCAGAAAGCCATTGCCAATGCAATGAAGCACAACCGCGAGGCGGTTATTAGTGCGATTGCCAAGCAGGGGGCGAAGAACCATGCAGGGAGTCTGCGCTACCTCCGAGATAAATAGTGGACCAGGAACAGTGGCAGCCTACGTATGAGGATGCCAAGCGCGCACACGAGATAGCGATGATCGAGAGCGGGGATATCCCCGCTCTCGTCATTAACGAGGCTAACCTTCGCAGTGCGCTTGCCCGACCCGCAATGGCGATTTATTACGAAGGCTCCCCTATATCGGTGCAGGTAGCCCGGCTAATCGACGGTGTAGCGACAGCGCACGGTTTCCGAGACGGGAATAAGCGCACCGGTGCACAACTCGGGATCACATATCTCCTCATGCTGGGCATGGAAATTGCCACCCCTTCCAGCGACGATACCACACTTGGGCGTAATGTCGAAATGCTGGTTAGTGAGAATTACCCTGACTACACAATAACCGAATTCACTGATTGGCTGGACGTTAATATCGTAGAGTGGGTTATCAACCTCGAAGACTTCCCTGATATTGACTGGGACTTCCCCGAGGGCGACGACCAGGACGACGGCTAAACTTCCCCGCACACATAGTGGTCGGGCGTTTGGTCACCCCTACGCGTGACTCCCGCTACGCCACTATTCCCGCCGCAGCGGCGGGGATCAACGCCGCCTCCACTCGCCCACTTCGTCCTTCGTCTATACTTCCCCCATGACAACCACCGACCGCCCCGCCGACCAGCCCGAGTCCGCCGCGACCGACGAGCGCGACGAGAGCGACCCCGCCCTCATCGGCGCGATTCGCGACGCCATCGCCCCGACCGGGCGGATCACCTTCGCGCGGTTCATGGAACTCGCCCTCTACCACCCCACCCACGGCTACTACCGCGTCCGCGACGAGCGACCCGGGCGCGGCGGCGACTTCCTCACCGCGCCCGAACTCTCGCCGTTCTTCGGCACCTGTCTCGCCCGGCAACTCCACGAGGTCTGGCAACTCCTGGGGCAACCCGAGCCGTTCACCGTCCTCGAATACGGGGCCGGGGGCGGTCGCCTCGCGCAGGATATTCTCGCGGGCGCGCGGGACGAAGCGCCCGCCTTCGCCGCCGCCCTCCGCTACCGCCTGCACGAGACGAACCCGCATCGCCGCGCCAGCGCCCGCGCCCTCCTCGACGCGACCGGGCTCGGCGGTGCGGCCATCTATGAAGACCCCGCGTCGCCCGCCGACCTCGCCCCGTTCGTTGGCGCAATCATCACCAATGAGTTCGCCGACGCCCTGCCGGTCCACCGCGTCATCGGCATCTCAGACGGCACTATCCGCGAACGCTACGTCCGCTGGGACGACGCACAAGGCCGGTTCGCCGAAGGGTTGGGCGAGCCATCGACGCCGCGCCTCGCCGCCGCCCTCGCCGCCGGTGGGATCACCCTGCACGCCGACCAGAGCGCCGAGATCAGCCTCGCCGCGCATGACTG
>DATCMP010000106.1:0-1856 GCA_036563365.1 Thermomicrobiales bacterium | reverse complement strand
CGTGTTCGCGGCGGCGGGGGCGACGAACGTGACGTGGGTGTGGTGCCCGAACGTGGTGTCGGCGGAGACGACGCCGCTGGCGCAGCTCTACCCGGGGGACGCCTACGTCGACTGGGTCGCCCTCGACGGCTACAACTGGGGGACCGACTACGGGAACCGCTGGCAGACCTTTGCCGAGGTCTATACCGCTTCGTATAAGGAATTACGGCAGCTCGCGCCGACCAAGCCGATCATGATCGCGGAGATCGGGTCGCAGGAGAACGGTGGCGACAAGGCGGCGTGGATCCGCGACGCGCTCGGCGTGCAGCTCCCGACCAATTTCCCGGCGATCAAGGCGCTCGCCTGGTTTAACTGGGATGCCAACGATCCGATCCAGGTCGCGTCGATCGAGAGTTCGGCGGCGGCGACAGCGGCGTTCGGCGACACCGTCGGCGGCTCGCCCTTCTTTTTGCCGAATCGTTTTGGCGACATTAGTGCCAGCCCGATCCCCGTCCCCGGCCCGGAGTTGGCGCTCGATCCATCATCGCCACAGTGAAAGGCGAGTTGCCATTTCCGAATGCGCTGCGTGAACCACTGCGGATGGGGCGGTGCGGGCGTTTTTGCCCGCGGTATTCGCCCCAGTACGTACTGCCCAAATAGTCCTGGAAGAGGCAATTCGCGCTACTTGGACCACCGACTGGTACTTTTTTCCCCTTGTATTTCCCATCCTTGACCCTAATACTACGCTCGTTGGACGAAAAAGAAGACCCGCCGGCGCCCGCCAGCTTCGCCGTGTCTATTACGGCGGAATGCCGAATAGCGAGCTTGAGGAGGAGAATCTTGCGTGTATTACGACTATCCTGGCGCCTCTTGACTGTCGCCGCTCTCTGCCTGTCCCTCGGCCTTCCTGCGCTACGCGCGCCACAAGCGGTTGGCGCGTTTCCCGACGTCTCCAGCGCCATGAGCTGTGACACCCCAATCCGGCAATTGATTACGTTCGGCGTCCTGCGTGGTTATCCCGATGGGACGTTCGGGCCACATGATCCGCTTCTGCGTGCCCAGGCTGCCGCGATCCTTGTGCGCGGGGCGAACTGGTCCTCCGAGAATCCGCAGCGAACCTTCTCCGATCAGGGCTCGACCGATGATGAGTTGTGGCGGGCGGTGCGGATCTTGGCCGATCGCGATGTCGCTACCGGTTTCCCCGATGGCACCTTCGGGCCCGCCGAGCCGCTCAGTCGGCAGGAGGCGCTCAGCTTCGTCACCCGCCTGTTGATCGCGCTCGGTAGCTGGCAACAGCAAGGCGGGCAACCCTTCGGTGATGTCGCCGAATCGCACGCGTCTGATGTCGGCACCTACTTACATTATGTCGGCGCGATCCCGCAGGTCGAGGCCGGTTCGACGACGCTCGGCGCGGGCGTGACTGCAGATCGTTGCTGGTATGCGGAGGCGTTCTGGGGCGGGCTCCGCCAGCTCGATCGCTATCAGCCGCACGCCGGGGGCGAGCTCCTCGACACGCCGACGCCCCTCTACTGGGGGGCATACATCAACGGTTCGCCCTGGGATCAGGATCTCCTGAACACTTTCGAGTCGCGCGCCGGGAAGAGCTCGTCGCTCGTTCACTGGGGGCAAGCCTGGTCGCGGGATGGGCAATACCAGCCGTTCCAGGCCGATATGGCGGCTCGGGTGCGTTCGCGCGGCGCGATCCCGCTGATCGATTGGGGCTCGTGGGATGTGAGCGGCGGCCCGGAGCAGGGGCGGTTCGGGCTGGCGGGGATCGCGCGCGGGGAGCACGACGCGTACCTGCGGAGCTGGGCGGCGGCGGCGGCGGCGTGGGGGCAGCCGCTGTTCCTCCGGTTCAACTGGGAGATGAACGGGTG